>QNFJ01000082.1 GCA_003646305.1 Gammaproteobacteria bacterium
CCAGTATCGCCACCACCAGTATCGCCACCACCAGTATCGCCACCACCAGTATCGCCACCAACAGTATCGCCACCACCAGTATCACCGCCAACTGCGTCAACGCCAGTTATTGTGAAATGGCCGTTGTTAAAAGTAACGGTGGTAGAGCTTGTCGATGTGTGTGTCGTCACTCCGTTGATTTTTATGTCAGCCATGGCTGCAACTGGAATTGTTGCTAGCGCCACACATACTGCTTTACTTAATTTGTTCATATAAACCCTCATTCGTTCTTGAAAAAACCACCGGTTCCAAACTGTAACCACCGTTACGCCTAACTATAGTCATATAGCTCGCACAAATCCAAGCGGTTAACCTGAACTGCATCACAAAAACCACTTCTGTGTGAGCGGTTTTGTGATGAAGTTCACACTGTTATGCCAAAAAAATCGGCATAACTTAATTTCGCTACCTGCTCTTGCCTCTTTCTCTCGAGCCAAGACGCTTCGCCTAGTGGTGCGCAGGAATTTTGTTTGTCCTCTAACTAATGGAAAAGTTCAATCCCCATTGATGATTTTTCATTATCGGCAACTAAACTGATTTTTGGTTGTAAAAAAATCATGGTTATTGTGCCTACTGATCGCATCATTATATCATAATATTCTTTTTGCTGTCCCGCGCGTGGTTGCTGCTCCCCTTATCAACCGCTTTAAATAGCTTTTGGTGTGCTAGAATTGCCGCGATTATTTGTCTTTTTTCGTAGGGAAAACAAAGCTGGCCGTTGTAAGTGAAGCTGCTCTAGCTGTAGTGAGGTTTTGAATGGTACTTATACTGCTGGCGGCTTATAACGGCGAGGCGTACATTAAGGCTCAGATAGAGAGTATACAGGCTCAAAGCTATCAAAAATGGAATTTGGTTATTCGCGATGACTGCTCTACAGATGGTACGCTTCAGATTATTGACGAGATCACCGCAGAAGATCCTCGTGTTTTTGTTCTTGAAAACCAAGGTAAAAACCTTGGTGCTATTAGGAATTTTGGGGTGTTAATGGAATTTGCGGTATCAAAAAATAGTGATTACATTTTTTTTGCAGATCAGGATGATGTCTGGATGCCGCTAAAGCTTCAAACGATGCTTGAAGTTTTTAAAAGTAAAGAGGCCTTATATGGCTCTTCTCTACCGCAATTGATTTATAGTGATTTGAGCGTTGTCTCTGAGGAGCTGGTTGAGATCAGTCCGTCAATGATGCAATACCAGAGAATAGGGCATGAAGAAGAGGGTGGCTGGAAAGTTCTTGCGGTACAAAATTTTGTAACAGGTTGCTCGATGGCAATAAATCACTCACTTTTACGCATGACCGTCCCGTTACCACAAGGGATCGTTATGCATGATTGGTGGATCGCTCTTTATGCATCGGTTTTGGGTCGGATTACTTTTATTGATAAGCCACTCGTTCAATATCGACAGCATTCAAAAAACCAGGTTGGTGCGAAAAGCTTGTGGGGCTCTCTCAATCCTTTTCGAAACAGTCTTCTTGACAGCTGGAAAAGAGGGCAGAAGAATATGTTGCTGGTCCAACGACAGGCTGGTTTATTGGCTACTATTTTAAGGGCAGACGCTGTTTCAGATGTTAGGTATGATTTGTTGAATGCTTTTTCTACTATTTGTGAGCTGCCAAAATTGAAGCGCTTTAAGATTATTGGGAAAGAAAAACTTCACCGCCAACATTGGTTGTTGCAGTCTGTTTTATGCTGCCGAATTTTTATGCTGCCTAAAAAATGAAGAAGCTTAGGTCGACTGATAAGGCTGAAAGTGTGCGGCTAAATAGTGCGCCTGAAATCGCCGTGGCTGGCGATTTAGTTACAGTGGTCATCGTCAATTATAATGCGGGTGAGCTTTTAATCGATTGTGTGAAGTCGATTATTGATCGTGCGAGCGAGGTGATCATAGTAGACAACGCCTCGACCGACTCAAGTATGGAGGCATGTGAGCAGTTTTTCCGCGGAGAAGAAAAGCTGGCATCGATTTGCAATGATGTTAATTTTGGTTTTTCTGCAGCCTGCAATCAAGGGATATTGGCGGGGCAATGCAATAATTTTCTATTCCTTAACCCCGATTGCACACTTGGGGTGGGTGTGCTGGATGAGCTTCTTACCTGCTTGCGAGCAGATGCAAGAGTCGGCATGGTGGGTGGGCTACTCGTGAATAGGGATGGAAGTGAGCAAGCCGGTGGGCGGAGAGCAATTCCTACGCCCTGGCGCTCTTTTGTTCGAGCTTTTGGCCTAAGCCACTTGTCTAGATTCTGGCCCCGTCTATTCTCTGATTTTTATTTGCACGAACAGCCTTTGCCCAGCGAACCAATTGAAGTGGAAGCTATATCTGGAGCTTGCATGCTGGTAAAACGCGAAACGATTGAAGACGTTGGCGTGTGGGATGAAGGCTATTTTTTGCATTGTGAGGATCTGGATTGGTGTATGCGCCTACAGCAAAAAGAGTGGAAAATTATGTTTGTGCCAACAGCCCCGATTACGCATGCTTTGGGTGTGTGTAGCAAAAAAAGGAAAGTATTTGTTGAGTGGCATAAACATAAAGGCATGATCCGTTTTTACAATAAATTCTTTAGAAAAGAGTACCCAGGGCCTTTGATGGGGCTGGTTGTGCTAGGTGTTGCTTTGCGGTTTATTTTTGTTGCTGGATATTTCACGGTGCAGCGGTTAAGAGGATTATGAGTCACGCATTAATACAAAAAAACGAGAATCTTGATCACAAGAAATTGAGCTTGCGCGAGATGATTGCTGGATGCGGGTTTTAAAAATTCTGCACATGGCTTTTTGAGGTTTTTTATTTGAGTGAAAAATGGAGTTTAATGTGCGTCGAAGTTTGGTGATTGATGCAGTGTTTAGTTTTTCCTTGAAGCTTTCAGGAACGGCGATTCTATTTGCACTCACGGTATACATTTCTCGGCGGATGGGTGCTGATGCGCTGGGATATTTTTCGCTGTTTATGAGCTTGCTGTTACCGCTATCTGTTTTAGCGAGGCTCGGTCTAGATAGTAATCTGCTTAAACTTGTTTCTCAGCCTGCTAATGAAAGTGATGGATGCGCACTCTACTTGCAATCGCTATCTGCTGTGTGCATTGCCTCAATATTACTGTCGACATTGTTATTGATAGTGGATGTGGTTATGGAATCATTAGCGGTTTCATTTAAGGTGATGCCCTTACTAAGCTGGCTGGCGGTAGCGCTTCCTTTTCATGGGTTGCTGTTGCTTAATGTCTTTTATATGCGAGGAAGGCACTGGGTGGTTCAGGCTGCAATATTTGAGAACGTTGTGGTCTATTTGTTTGTGTTGTTTGGCTTGCTGTTTTCCTATGAGTTAATGGGTCAGCAGCTTTCCGTGGCGGCAGTCGCACTCGGAATGGTTGCCGCGTCTCTCGCTAGCTTTTTTTACTTGGGATTGTCTTGGGAAAGAAGAGGGAAGGCCGCCCTTGAGGCAAAATCCGTTCCGGCGTTAAAAACGAGATTTTCAGAAGCTTTACCGATGCTGGGAACATCACTTGCCACAATGGCATTCGTGACGTTGGATGTGTTTCTACTTTCTTTTTTTGTCAGTTATGCTGAAGTTGGGCATTATGCTGCTGCTGCCAAATTGGTTGCTTTTACCGGGTTTCCATTAATGGCTGTTATTAGTATGGTAGGAGCAAGGTTGTCGGAGGCTCATGCTAATGGTGATCAGCAGCAGTTGAAAAAAATTTATATGCAATCAACTGCTTTGGCAGTATGGGTTGGGCTACCAATATTAATAGTTATAGCGCTTTTCCCCGTACCACTACTGGAAGTCTTCGGGAAAGATTTTAGTGAAGCAAAAAGCGTGGTATATATTCTTATACTGGGTCAGTGTGTGAATCTATTTATGGGCCCCATTGGATATATGCTATGGATGACTGGGCATGCTTCAAAGTTGCAGAAAGTGACACTTTTATCGCTCACACTGCTGATTCTTTTTAGTTTGGTTTTGGTGCCTTTCCTGGGAATGGAGGGTGCGGCTATTGCAGTTACAATAGCATTGATTGCTAAGAGTGCTGGGTGTTGGTGGCTAGTGAAAAACTGGTTGGGTTTCAATCCGCTTTACTCATTCTGGAAGGGGACCCCATATGCTTCATCTTGAGAATACCAACTATAAGAGGGCGGTGAATTTTCTTCTTCGTTTTGTGTCGCTGAATCTGGGAAGGGTGCATTTGGCAAGAGGTACAAAATTATACGCTGATGTAACCATTGCAGCAGGCACCCGAATTAATGGCCCAGCCGTGATGAAGGGGCATGGATTTGTGCATGTAGGGAAATATTGTGCTATTGGCGATGGACTTCGCCTGATTTCATCGAATCACAGCTTGCAGCAGATAACGTTACAGAACAAGTTACAACATCAATTAACAGGTGGCAGTGCTGTGGGCGTGAAACGTGGTATTACGATTGGGCACGATGTCTGGATTGGTGATGGAGTAATGATTATGCCGGGTGTGGAAGTAGGTAATGGAGCAGTAATCGGTGCAGGCTCCGTTGTTACTAAGTCTATTGTGCCCTATAGCGTTGTGGCGGGGAATCCAGCTAGAGAAATTAAACAACGCTTTCCTTCCTCAGTGATTGAACTGCTGCAGCAGATGCAATGGTGGGATTGGGATATAGAAAGAATGAAGGCTACTGGCCAGCTCTTTAATTCAGAATTTTCCTCTCTTTCTGAGGAGCAGATGAATGAGCTTATTCGTTCCGCTATGGATCATTCTGGATTATGAGTATTTCAGATATGCCCAATTTTATGCTACTTGGTGCGGCTAAGGCTGGGACTACCTCATTGCATTATTATCTGAACCAGCATCCGCAGATTTTTCTTCCAAAAGAGAAGGAACTGCAGTTCTTTACCGATGATAAATTGTACGCAGAGGGGAAGGAATATTATTTGAAGCACTATTTTTCTGGGGCTCATCTGTTTCCTGCTAGAGGAGAGGCGACGCCGTTTTATTTGCATCGTAGTGCAATTGTTATTCCACGTTTGAAAGAGTTTTTTTCGGGACGAATTAAATTTATTGTCATGCTTAGAGACCCGGTCAGCCGGGCCTGGTCACACTATCAACATATGGTTCGTCTTGGGCATGAACACCTTACTTTCGAAGACGCATTGCTGGCTGAAACGGATCGGCTGCGTGAGCAGCCGACATCGTGGTTCAGTTATTTTTCTGACGGACTATACGCTCATCAACTCGAGCAGTGGTTTGAGCATTATCCGCAAGTGGATTTTCTCATTCTTAAGCAGGATGAGATGATGGCAGATGCACACGAGCTTTTGGGGGGAGTTTTTTCTTTTCTGGAGGTAGATGCGAATATTACGATTTCTGACCTCTCTGTAAAGAATGAGGCGGGTGCCGTGAAAAATAAGCTATTGATGGAAATGCTGATGGGGAGAGCACCAGGCTCCGGTTGGGTAAAGAAAATGGTGCCGACATACCTGAGGAGACGATGGGGGATGAAACTACGACAATTGAACACCAAACCAGCCGCAGTAGCAGAGAAAATGCTCCCCGGAACTGCTGAAATGTTGAGAAAAGCCTATGATGCTGATCTTGCTTTGCTTGAACGGCAATTGGGCCTTTCATTTTCAAGCTGGCGGGAGGATTAAGTGGCAAGACACCCACAACAGCAATATTTAGATGGAACTTATGCGGAGCATAATCCGAGTTGGGATTCTGTGGATAGCCGCTGGAAGGCGGAGAAAGTCAGTACTTTGCTACCTGCTGCACCACGCTCAATATGTGAGGTTGGTTGCGGCGGTGGCGGGGTAATTGCAGCCCTACGCGAAGTCCACCAGGATACCGTGTTAACTGGTTATGATATTTCTCCGGACGCTCAACAGTTCTGGCAGCAGCATGAGGGTTGTAATATTGACTTTCATGTGGGCGACTTTCTTGTTACCGAAGAGAATTTCGAGATAATTTTATTGCTTGATGTGTTGGAGCATTTGGCCGATCCTCATGATTTCTTGATAAGTATTCGAGAGCGTGCGCAACAATTTATTTTCCATTTTCCCCTCGACCTTTCAGCACTTAGCGTACTAAGAGAATCCCCATTAATGTATGTCAGGAAGAAGGTTGGGCACATTCATTATTTCACCAAGGGATTAGCCTTGGCTTTACTTGACGAATGTGGTTTTGAAGTATTGGATTGGGATTATACAGGGGCTGCATTTAATTCGCCCCAGGCAGGAATCAGAACAAAATTAGCGAAAATTCCACGATATCTAGCGTATGCAGCAAACAAGGACTTTGGCGTGCGACTGCTGGGCGGGGAGACGCTGATGGTGTTAGCTAAACCAAAGGTCTTGTGAAATTCAGCAGGATTTTATACGCGCCGAATATCCACCAAGGAGGCGGTAAGGCACTTTTGCTGCCTTTGTTGGATGAATTAAAGCATGACGAAGAGATGCTATTTGTACTTGATGAGCGAATGAAGTGCGGCAATGGAGTTGTGCTTTCCGGGCAAGTAATTCGGGTGAAAGCTGATCTGCTTTCCAGAGTTGCTTTGGAATGGAAATTACAGGCATTGATAAAGGAAGAGGCAACTATTTTATGCATGGGAAGTTTGCCTCCATTATGGGCTCATGATGGCAAGCAGATTGTTTTTGTACAAAACCGCTACCTAATAGACGATCAGGCGTCTCATAAAGATTTTCCAATCACTGTCAGGTTTCGTTTAATGGTTGAACGATGGTGGCTTCTGTCCAGAACAAGATATATATCTCGTTTTATTGTACAGACATCTACCATGTGCCGTTTGTTGAAGGATCGATTAGATAGAAATTCAGAGGCGCTACCGTTCATGGTTTCAAAGACCGCAGTAACTTTTCCAAATGATGATAAAAGGCTATTCGATTTTATCTATGTGGCTAGCGGCGAACCACATAAAAACCACCGAAATTTAATCGAGGCCTGGGTCGAGTTGGCCAAAAAGAATCACTATCCTTCTTTGCGTCTAACGTTAAACAAGGAAGGTTTTCCTCACCTCTGCTCATGGATGGCTTCTAAAATAGATACATACAATTTAAATATTAAACTCTTGGGTGAGCTGCCCCAAACTGAAATACAAGAGTTGTATCAGAAGAGTAGGGCAGCTATATATCCATCCATCTTTGAATCATTTGGGTTGCCCCTGCTGGAAGCAGTTGAGGCGGGGCTTCCTGTTCTTGCGGCGGAATCTGATTATGTGTGGGATGTTGTTAAGCCTACGATGACATTCGATCCTAAATCAAGCGTTTCTATTGCTGAGGCGGTGATGAATTTTTCTTTCGAACCTGCTCATCTGGCGATTGAGTTACTGGATGCTAAAGGGTTTTTATCTGCTGTTTTCAGTGAGAAACAGGAAGAGTGAACGTGGCGAGCTGTTTTTCGGCAGCCCTATCTGGGGATAATGATACTTTTTCTATGGGAAGTCCTGCTGTTCAAGCTTTCAGAATGCGAAAATGAAATTAAAATTTATTAGTGGTTGATGAAGATACTCATTATCAGCCAATATTTCTGGCCAGAATCTTTCCGCATTAACGATCTTGCTTTGGCGTTAAAAGAGCGGGGGCATGAGGTTTCTATTTTGACCGGATTGCCAAATTATCCAGCGGGGAGCATTTTTAAGGGTTATGGGTGGTCTTCGGTGGGACGATCTGACTATGAGGGTTTAACGCTATTTAGAGTGCCACTTTTTGGGCGGCGAGAGGGTCGTTCGTGGCAGTTGGCGCTAAATTATCTCTCTTTTGTTTTATCAGCATCTCTTATTGGGCCATTTCTGTGCCGTGATAAACAGGATGTAATTTTCGTGTTCGAGCCATCACCATTTACGGTCGGTATTCCGGCGATACTTTTTAGATGGATAAAAAAAGCACCGATTATTTTTTGGGTTCAGGATTTATGGCCCGAGAGTGTTGTGGCCACCGGGGGAATTCGTTCACCGAGGTTAGTGAGGCTGATAGGAAAGATGGTTCGGTTCATCTATAAGCGCTGCGATCGAGTGTTGGTGCAATCTCGAGGTTTTATTGAGCCGGCTAAGACGGCGGGCGCACCAAATGGTCGAATTGAATATTTCCCAAACTGGGCCGAGGCAATTTATCGGCCTGTTGTCGTGGAACCCTCTGCGCCAGAACGGACAAAATTTCCGAATGGATTCAATATTCTGTTCGCAGGTAATCTAGGCGCCGCGCAATCTTTGCAAACATTAATATCGGCAGCGGATAAATTAAGAAATGAGCCAGACATTCATTGGCTGATTTTGGGGGATGGTCGGCAAGAAAACTGGTTCCGTGAGAAGGTCGTCGAACTGAGGCTTGAAAGAACGGTTCATTTGCTTGGGCGGTTTCCTGTTGAAGAAATGCCTCGTTACTTTTCGCTGGCAGACCTGTTGCTGGTAACATTACGCAAGGATCCAGTTTTTGCGCAGACTATTCCTAGCAAAGTCCAGTCTTATCTGGCGTGCGGAAAACCGATTGTGGGTGCAATTGATGGAGAGGGCGCGAAAGTTATCGAAGAATCTGGCGCGGGCTTTGCTGTGCCGGCAGAAAATTCTGATGCTCTGGCCGAAAGCGTGCTGAAATTGTATCAATTACCCTCTGAACGGCTTGAAAAAATGGGCAAACAGGGGATGGTCTATTACGAACACAACTTTAA
>QNFJ01000083.1 GCA_003646305.1 Gammaproteobacteria bacterium
CGTTGGCGCGATTAGGCGGTGATGAATTTGCACTGCTAATTCCAAACACCAATGTAGAGGGCGCATCTCAACTTGCCCAAAAAATCCTCGATAAATTAAGGATGATCGAATTCCAGTCGAGTGGGAATGTCCATAATATTTCAGCCAGTATCGGTATCTCCATTTTCCCGGAGCATGGTTCAAGCGTTCAAGATTTTATGGCTCATGCCGATCTTGCGATGTATCAGGCCAAAGAAGCTGGTCGAGGCAGGTGGCATATCTTTGCCCCACAGGATCAAGCTAGAGAATTATTGAAAACACGTGTTTTATGGAAAGAAAAAATCGAGACTGCTCTGCAGGAAGAGCGCTTTGTCCTCCATTATCAGCCTATACTCGATGTAGGGAGCCATAAAATATCACATGCTGAAGCACTTGTTCGCATGATCGGTTGTGATGGGAAGTTGATTATGCCAGGAGACTTCATTCCTACCGCCGAACACACAGGCCTAATCAACCAGATTGACCTTACGGTTCTTAAACTCGCATTTAAAACCCTGCGTACCATGCGTAAAGCCAATAACTCACTAAAACTCTCTGTAAACCTATCTGGAAGAGCTTTTGATAATCCCGAGTTAATCTGCTTCTTAAAAAAAGAGCTCAATGAAAGCGATATTGATGCCGAAAAATTAATCTTTGAGGTCACTGAAACGACGGCTGTCGCAAATTTTAGTGCCGCTAAAGAGATGATGGCCGAAATCAAAAAGACAGGTGCCAAATTTGCACTAGATGATTTTGGTGTCGGTTATGCCTCTTTCTATTATCTTCGCCAACTACCGGTTGACTACATCAAAATTGATGGCTCTTTTATCCGTCAACTTGCCAAACACAAAGAAGATCAAGTACTTGTCCAGGCTATTGCAGAAATCTCCCGGATCTCTGGAAAGCAAACAATTGCTGAATTTGTAGAGGATCAACCGATTCTCGACCTGATCAAGACATATGGTATTGATTATGCTCAGGGCTACCACATTGCGAAACCTTCGGCAGAACTTCCTATCGGAAGCTAGTCTGAGTCAGCTGTTGCTACTCGTCAAAACTCCATTCAGCCAACCCAGGCTCGTGCATTCCTGAACATTCTCATCCATGCCCCATCCTCACCCCAATCTGATGGTGACCATGAATTCTGTAATGTCCTAAAACAACGTTCAGGGTGTGGCATCATAATGGTCACTCGACCATCTTTAGAGGACATACCCGTTATACCGAATGGTGAACCATTTGGATTAGCCGGGAACTGATCGGTTAAATTTCCAGAATTATCAACATAGCAAAGAGCAACACTGCCATCACTGAGTTGAACCGCAGGGTCTTCTGAAAACTCAGCTCTCCCCTCGCCATGTGCAATAGAAATGGGCATTCGAGAACCCTCCATTCCTTTAAAGAAGATTGAAGGACTTTTCTGAATCTCCACCAACGCAACACGCGCCTCAAACTGCTCTGACTCATTACGAACAAAATGAGGCCAACTCTCAGCCCCCGGAATCAGTTCATGGAGATTTGAGAGCATCTGGCAACCATTACAGACACCTAGTGCAAAGCTATCCGAGCGCTGAAAGAAGGCACTAAACTGAGCGCGCGCCCGCTCATTGAAGAGAATTGATTTGGCCCAGCCTTCACCGGCACCGAGCACATCACCATAGGAAAAACCCCCACAGGCAACCAATCCAGCAAATTGCTCCAAACCAACACGGCCACTGATGATGTCATTCATGTGAACATCAACACTGACAAACCCTGCCCGATCAAAAGCTGCCGCCATCTCAACATGGCCATTCACACCCTGCTCTCGCAAGATCGCTACACGAGGTTTAGGCTGGTCTAGATACGGCGCCGAAACATCCTCCTGCGGATCGAAAGTGAGTTCAGCATTCAAGCCCGGATCAGTATCATCAAGTAAACTGTCATAGGCCTGACGTGCACAGTCAGCATTATCGCGCAATGCCTGCATTTGATAACTAACTTCAGACCAACTGCGCTGTAGATTGCTCCGAGAGTCGGCAATAACACTCTGCTCATTCTGAGTAATTCGCAACTCACTCATCTCATTTAATCTACCGATAGAGTGGGAGCAGTCCGCCAACCCGACCTCTTTCAAGCTGGCAAGTACAGCCGCTTCATCAGTTTTTCTGACTTGGATAACCGCTCCCAACTCTTCATTAAAAAGCACAGAAGTTGGATCACCCAAACCATCTAGATTAACAGTCAAACCACAACGGGCCGCAAAGGCCATTTCACTCAGCGTTGCAAACAGGCCGCCATCAGAACGATCATGATAAGCCAGCAAAAGATCATCCTGATTGAGCATCTGGATCGTATTAAAGAACTGTTTAAACCGTTCAGGTGAATCGAGATCCGGGCAGTCATCACCCAGTGCCCCATAAACCTGAGCCAGGGCGGAACCACCCAAGCGGTTCTTGCCTTCCCCTAAATCAATGAGGATAAGCACGCTCTCACCTTTATCTTTTTGTAACTCGGGTGTTAACGTCCGAGTCACATCACTCACGGGTGAAAAGGCGGTAATCACCAGAGATAGCGGTGAAGTCATGCTTTTCTCTCGCCCCTCCTCCTGCCATACGGATTTCATTGATAGTGAATCTTTGCCCACCGGAATAGCAATACCGAGTGCAGGACAAAGTTCCATGCCTACCGTCTCAACGGTATCGTAAAGCATCGCATCCTCACCTGCCGAGCCAGCAGCAGCCATCCAGTTTGCTGAGAGCTTAATATCAGAAAGTTTATCAACAGCGGCAGCAGCCAGATTCGTTAACGCTTCTCCCACTGCCATTCGCCCCGAGGCTGGCGCATCAATCAACGCCAATGGGGCTCGCTCACCCATTGCCATCGCCTCCCCAGTCAGAGCTGAAAATCCTGAAGCTGTGACCGCCACATCGGCAACAGGAACCTGCCATGGACCGACCATTTGATCACGTACAACCAGGCCCGTTACCGAGCGGTCACCAATATTGATCAAAAAGCTTTTGTCGGCAACAACGGGGAATTTAAGTACTTTATGAGCGGCATCAAGCAACTCAATATCATCCACCTCAAACTTCTCATTCTGCGGCTGGTGGTGAGAAACATCACGTAACATTTTCGGCGCTTTACCAAAAAGTAGTGACATAGGAATGTCGATTGGGTTGTTATCAAAGAGTTCATCATGCAGCACCAGCTGCTCCTCTTCCGTCGCCTCGCCAATGACGGCATAGGGGCAATTTTCCCGTACGCAAAAAGCCTCAAACTGAGCCAAACCCTCTTTGGTCAACGCAACAACATAGCGTTCCTGTGACTCATTACACCAAATCTGCATCGGCGACATGCCTGGTTCATCACTCAGAACCTTACGAAGCTCAAAGTGACCGCCTCGGTCACAGTCATGGATAATCTCTGGCACAGCATTTGAAAGACCACCCGCACCCACATCGTGAATTGAAATAACTGGACTGTTTTCATTCAGTTCAACACAGTGATTGATGACCTCTTGGCAGCGGCGCTCCATCTCTGGGTTTTCACGCTGAACCGATGCAAAGTCTAGTGCCTCTGCACCCTCTCCAGAAGCTTGCGAAGAGGCAGCACTGCCACCTAATCCAATTAACATTGAAGGACCACCGAGAACAACAATCGGCGCGCCTGCTGGAATTCTATTTTTATCAACCAGTCCTGCACGGATATTCCCCATGCCACCAGCAATCATAACCGGTTTGTGATAACCCCTAAATGCTGCGCCATCTGTTCCGGGAACCGGTTGTTCAAAGGTGCGAAAGTAACCTGCTAAATTAGGGCGACCAAACTCGTTGTTAAATGCGGCTCCACCAATTGGCCCTTCCAGCATAATATCCAGTGCAGAAGCGATTCTATCCGGCTTGCCGTTATCATTTTCCCAGGACTGCTCGCTTCCAGGAATACGCAAGTTTGAAACTGAAAATCCAGTCAAACCCGCTTTTGTTTGAGATCCACGGCCGGTCGCTCCTTCATCACGAATTTCACCACCCGCGCCCGTTGCTGCACCGGGGTAAGGTGAGATGGCTGTAGGATGATTATGTGTCTCCACCTTCATGAGAATATGAACTGCCTCATCACTGTAACTGTATTCACCACTCTCAGCATCACGACAGAAACGTTTGGCCTGCGACCCTTTGGCAACGGCTGAGTTATCACTATAAGCCGACAGAATCCCTTCTGGTGATACTTTAGCGGTATTTCGAATCATTCCAAATAGTGAGTTTTCCCTGCGCTTACCATCAATCACCCAGTCGGCATTAAAGATTTTGTGGCGGCAATGCTCTGAGTTTGCCTGGGCAAACATCATCAACTCAACATCGGTCGGGTTGCGCTCCAGCCCACCAAATGCTTCGACAAGATAGTCAATTTCATCATCAGATAGCGCCAGACCAAGCGTGCTATTTGCTTCTAGCAAGGCCTGTTTCCCTTGCGTAATCAGATCAACAGCCAGCAACTCACTCGGTTTTGCCTCGCTAAAAAGTTGATCTGCCTGCTCTTCAGAATCCAGTAAAACTTCTGTCATTCTGTCGTAAATAAGTGGCTTGACTGCCTCTTTTTCTGATTCATCTAGCACACGGCCTGCTTCGCAAACAATAAACCAGATAACACCTCGCTCCATCCGTATCACACTACTCAAACCACAGCGGCGTGCAATTTCAGTTGCTTTACTAGACCAGGGAGAGATTGTTCCAATACGTGGCGTGACAACAAAACTCTGGCCAGTCTCGTCAACCGGTTTCGAGGCTGGACCATAACTTAGAACCACCTCTAACGTCTCCCTTTCCGATTCACTCAACAATTGCTGTAAATGAACAAAATGACAATATTCAGCAGACACCGATATGACATCGGGAACAGCCGACTGAACCTCTTTCAAAGCCTTTTGCTGCTTAAATGGAGAAAGTGCTGAAGAACCGTGCAGTCGAAGTATCATTTGAATCTCTTTAAGAACTTAAAAGTAATAAGGTAAACGTTAACCAATTGTGCGCCAATCAAAACCACTGTTCTGATCAGCAAATCCTATCCAGTCATCCTCGCAATTTAAAGCACTAGAAAGCACCGAGGAGACCAACTCTCTATGATTATTTTCATCGCTCAGGTGCGCAGCGATCATATGCTGTAAAGCACTGCAATCCATCGCCTCAAGACAGGCCGCAGCCTGACGATTACTCAAATGCCCTAATCGCCCCGCAACTCGCTGCTTGAGTGATTGTGGGTAAACACTCTGTTGCAACAGCTGCTCATCATGGTTTGATTCTAGAAGGAGCGCATCACAACCGCTCAAGCTCTCGGTAATAAATGGGGTAATCGAGCCAGTATCGGTTAGGATGCCCAATCTTTTCTGACCATCACTAAACACAAACTGCACCGGTTCTTTAGCATCATGTGGCACCGCTATTGGCTTAACCTGGAAAGCAGTTATTTCAAAGTCTGCATGACTATTAAAGCAGTTTATTTCGACCCCTTCTCCATTAAAGTAGGAGGCTGTACCGTGGCTCGCCCAGATGGGTAAGGAATATTTCCTGGCAAGCCGTTCAACGCCCGAAATATGATCACCATGTTCATGCGTCACTAAAATTGCTTCAAGCGACTCAACGGTTTTACCTAACCGCTCCAGCCGTTTTATGGTCTCTTTCATGGAAAAGCCGCAGTCAATCATTAGACAGCGGCCCTCCACCTCAACTAAAGTGGCATTGCCTTTACTGCCACTTCCCAGTGAGGCAAATCTCAAAATAAAAGAAACTGCGCGTGGAGTTCTTTAAGTAGTATTAACCCTACACCCTGCGAGAGGAGTTGGTCTTGCTCGTCATGAATCTCGATGATCGTTGATGAATCATCCTGCTTCACCTTAACTTGATACGACAGCTCTTTCACCACCACCTCATCTCGCCAGAAAGCCATCGAAGCGAAAAACCCTTCACTCTCCACAGCTGCCTTTTCTGCATAGAGAATATAGTAAGTTCCCACTGACCGATTCCTGTCTTCGATTTCAATCGCCAAATTAGCTAGAGCCTTTCCTGTTGTCCGCCATGCCGATGGAAATTCTTCACTCAAACGAATATAGGGATTTCCCTGAGATTCGGTAACCAATGTCGAAAAAGGAACCTCCAGTTTCGGCGCCACTTCGCTCTTTCTTTCAACAGATTCTGTATCTCCTGAAGGAGCGTAGATTTTAAACGATGACTGTTCGTTTGGCAGTGGTAACGCATCCTCGATGGAAGAGGTGCTCAGATCAGGTGGAATCTCAAGTGGTGGTATTGTTTTGGTATCCTTATATTCTTTTTTACGGTCAGGAAAAATACTATCCAGCGTCCCGCAGGCTGTCAGCCCAGGTATGAGCGCAATAAAAAGCAGCTTATAAAATTTCATAAAACCTTCACGTTTAGTCTTGTATCTGAATATTCGCCTGTCTCATCGCATCACGAACCGCGCCATGATACTCATCAGACAACCATGTTAAGGGTAACCGAATACCTTTCTCCATCAGCCCCATTTCAGCCACTGCCCACTTAACTGGGATCGGGTTAGCCTCTAAAAACAGGTCTCGATGTAGCGCAGCTAACTTAAGATCGATAATTTCGGCTCTTTTTTGATCTCCATTTAGTGCCGCTTGATAGAGTTCATGCATCAGCGCAGGCGCTACATTGGCAGTAACAGAAATCACCCCATCACCTCCCTCTAAACAGAACTGACAACCCGTATCATCATTTCCCGAGTAAAGGAGAAAATCTTTCCCACAAAGCGCTCGAATCTCATGCTGGCGTTGAACACTTAAATCGGAAGCCTCTTTAATACCAATAATATTTTTAATTGAAGAGAGTCTCGCAATCGTTTCCGGCAACATATCACACGCTGTCCGCCCCGGAACATTGTAGAGAATCTGTGGAATATCAACTGCCTCCGCAATCGCTTTGTAGTGGAGAAACAATCCTTCCTGAGTTGGTTTGTTGTAATAGGGCGTAACCAGCAATGCAGCGTCCGCCCCAACCTCTTTAGCACACCGCGTCAGAGTGATTGCCTCAGTTGTGGAATTAGCCCCTGTGCCGGCAATAACAGGAATCCTGCCCGCCACCACCTCAACCGTTTTACGGATAACAGCACAATGCTCAGTTTCATTCAGAGTCGCTGACTCCCCGGTCGTTCCAACAGAAACGATCGCATCCGTCCCTTGCTCTATATGGAATTCGATCAGTTCAGCTAACCGTTTTTCATCCACAACACCCGACTCGTCCATCGGAGTAACAAGGGCAACAATACTGCCTCGAATCATCTTTTTATCCCACATTTAAAAGTGTTAATTTTACCGCGCAAAGGACATCTGTGACAAGAAATACAAGCCTCTTCCAACGTGCTAGAATCGTTCAACATAGCCTCAAAAATGATGAATAAAAGATGCTTCTAACAATCACAACATTTGGCAAAAAAGAATTACAACGTGTCGCTCATATCACTCAGGCAATCGCAGATTGTGACTGCGCTGTTTTAGAGAGCCGGATGGCTAGCCTCGCAAACGATGCCGTTTTTTCCCTGTTGGTAGAGGGAAACTGGAATCATATTGCCCGGCTAGAAAATATGCTCGAGCAAATCGCCAGTGAACTTGAGATAAAGGCCTTCTGCAGCCGCAGCGAAAGCAGCAACAGTGCCGATAACAAACTTCCTTACAGTGCTGAAGTCTTTGGTCTTCGTGACAATAGCCTGCTATCTGATCTGGCTGCTTTTTTCATTGCTAACAGCATTGGCATACGTGAAATGACCACCAGCTGTCATCCTGCCCACCACACTGAGACACCTCTATTTACTGCCCATTTCATTCTGGAACTACCATCAAACATTAGACTGATTACGCTTCGAGAAGATTTTCTCGATTTCTGTGATAACTCAAACCTGGACGCCATTCTTGAGCCGGTAAAGCGGTAAGGACAAAAAAATGACCACAATATCTATTGACGAAAAAATCCCTGACTTTGAAGCAAATGCTACCGGGGACAACCTAATCAAACTTCCCGAGCTTAAAGGCAAAAATGTTGTTCTCTATTTTTACCCAAAAGACAATACACCAGGCTGCACACAGGAGGGACAAGATTTTCGGGATCACTACACCGAGTTTGAAGCACTGGACACGCTCATCTTCGGCATCTCACGAGACTCATTACGCATACATGAGAATTTTAAAGCCAAGCATCAGTTCCCTTTTGAATTAATCTCAGACACCGAGGAACAACTTTGCGAGCTTTTCGGTGTCATCAAAATGAAAAACATGTACGGAAAAAAGGTCAGAGGCATTGAGCGCAGCACTTTCCTGATTGATAAGAATGGTGCCCTTGCTGCTGAATGGCGAAAAGTTAAAGTTAAAGTACATATTGAAGAGGTCCTCCAGACTCTTCGTGAAATCAACAACTAACGGGTCATTATGAATCTAAAAAATAGCTCCGAACGCAAACTATTTGTCCTCGACACAAACGTTCTAATGCACGACCCCAGTGCGCTATTCAGATTCCAGGAACATCATCTATTTATTCCAATGATGGTGCTTGAAGAGCTAGATGCCGCAAAAAAAGGGGTCTCGGAACTGGCTCGTAACGTTCGCCAGGTCAGCCGCTTTCTTGACGAGCTAATGCAGTCGGTTGATAAAAA
>QNFJ01000084.1 GCA_003646305.1 Gammaproteobacteria bacterium
GCCTCCGTAGCTCAGCTGGATAGAGCGTCCCCCTCCTAAGGGGAAGGCCACACGTTCGAATCGTGTCGGGGGCACCAAACAAAACAGCTTACCCACATTTAAATTATTTGTTGCAATTACTTAAAAAAGCATTATAACTACTTATAATTCTTAAATAATTACACCCATTAACTCCGATCTGGATCAGATGCAATGAACAACCTTCTTCAGTTTTTCAGAGAATCCTCCGCACTAAATGGTGCGAATGCTAATTTTATCGAAGACCTTTACGAACAATATCTGAATGACCCTGATTCGGTCGACGAGCAGTGGCGAGTTCGATTTAAATCTTTGAAAGAAACGGGTGACACTCAACACATAGACGTTCCCCATACACCCGTCCGCGAACATTTTGCCCGCCTGGCGAAGGCACCTTCTGGAATTCGTGTCATTCAGGAAGGGGTATCGCATGAACAGCTTCACAAACAGGCTTCTGTTTCGAGGCTCATTAATGCTTACCGGGTTCATGCACATAAGCAAGCGCATACCAACCCACTTGATGAAGCAGCAAGGCCTCTTCTTCCCGATCTCGACCCAACTTTTCATGGCTTAAGTGAGCTTGATCTCAATACCGATTTTGATACCGGAACACTTTACGGCACAGAAGAGTTGCCCCTTCGGAAAATCATTGAGATGCTTCAGGAAACCTACTGTGGAAGCATCGGTGCGGAATATATGCACATTGTTGATACTGACATCAAATCATGGATTCAGCGCCGCCTGGAGGGAACACGCGCTCAACTCAATATGGATGGAGAAGAAAAAAGGTGGCTGCTTCAACTAGTCACTGCCGCTGAAGGAATCGAAAAATTTCTACACCGTAAATACGTTGGTCAAAAGCGTTTTTCACTAGAAGGGGGTGAAAGCTTTATCCCTTTGATGGATGAACTCATTCAGTGCACCGGCGCGCAAGGAATCAAAGAGACGGTTATCGCGATGGCTCACCGCGGCCGATTAAACGTCTTAATCAATATTTTCGGTAAAAACCCAGCCATTCTCTTTGAGGAATTTGAAGGTAAACGTGCAGCCTCTCCAACAAAGAGCGGTTCAGGTGATGTGAAATACCACATGGGCTTCTCTTCTGATGTTGATTCTCCGGGTGGGGCGGTTCATCTGGCGCTCTCATTCAACCCTTCGCACCTTGAGATTATTAACCCTGTTGCCGAAGGTTCTGTCCGCGCTCGCCAGGATCGCCGTGGTGAAAATGGCCGAAATGAGGTGCTCCCCATTCAGATCCATGGTGACTCTGCTTTTGCTGGGCAGGGCGTTATTATGGAAACTCTGCAAATGTCTGAAACTCGCGCCTATTCAACAGGCGGGACAATTCATGTCGTTATTAATAATCAGGTTGGTTTCACAACCAGCAATCCTGAGGATACCCGCTCAACACTCTACTGCACCGATGTTGCCAAGATGATTGATGCACCGGTGCTGCATGTAAATGGTGATGACCCTGAAGCAGTCATGTTTACAGCCCGCATGGCTGCGGACTATCGGATGGAATTCCATAAAGATATTGTCATTGACCTGGTCTGCTATCGCCGCCACGGTCATAACGAAGCAGATGAGCCCGCGGTCACCCAGCCGGTCATGTACAAGCATATCCGTCAGATGCCAACAACACGGAAGGTGTACGCTGACCGCCTGGTTGCTGAAGGCTCGATCAGCGCAGATGAACCTGCGGCAATGGAAGCGAATTATCGCGACGCACTTGAAAGAGGCGTTATTGTATCGAGGCCCATTCTGACCGATAGCGTCAATCCTTATACCGTCAGGTGGGACTCCTTCCTGGAGACTCAATGGGACACACCCTGTGATACCTCTATTCCGCTAGACAAGATTCGCGAACTTGCTGACCGTATTCTTGAGCTGCCACCCGAGTTTGAGCTGCAAGCTCGCGTACAAAAGATTATGGAGAGCCGCGTTAAAATGACAGCCGGCGCCCAGCCTCTGGATTGGGGTTACGCCGAAAATATGGCCTATGCATCACTGCTTGATGAACAGTATGACATTCGCATTACAGGACAAGATGTGGGGCGTGGTACTTTTTTCCACCGCCATGCTGTCCTTCATAACTACCTGAATGGTGAAACCTATACACCGCTAAAGAATATTAACAGCACACAAGGCACACTAACGATTTTCGATTCATTCCTGTCCGAAGAAGCGGTACTTGGGTTTGAATATGGTTACTCCACAACCGAACCTGATGACCTTGTTATCTGGGAAGGACAGTTTGGGGATTTTGCCAACGGCGCGCAAGTGGTCATCGACCAGTTCATTAGTTCTGGCGAGACCAAGTGGGGGCGCCTGTGCGGACTGACCATGCTTTTACCCCACGGCTATGAAGGACAGGGACCTGAGCACTCCAGCGCCCGCCTTGAGCGTTATCTACAGCTCTGTGCGGAGCACAATATGCAGGTTTGTGTACCCTCTACACCTGCTCAGATTTTTCACCTGCTCCGCCGGCAGATTGTGCGTAAGTATCGTAAGCCGCTGATCGTGATGAGTCCAAAGAGCCTGCTCAGACATAAGCTCGCCACCTCAACACTCGAAGAGCTAACCGAAGGCGAGTTTAAACCTTTAATCACCGAGATCGATAAACTCGACCCTAAAAAGGTCACGCGACTTGTTCTCTGCTCCGGAAAGGTCTTCTATGACCTTCTTGAAACGAGACGCGCCGAAGAGATCAACAATGTTGCTATCTTCAGGGCTGAACAGTTGTACCCGTTCCCTCTCGAAGAGCTAACCGAAGAGATGAAAAAATTCCCGAAACTGAAAGAGCTGGTCTGGTGTCAGGAAGAGCCGAAGAACCAGGGTGCCTGGTACCAAATCCGCCACCGCTTCTTTGATGTTCTCGGCAAGAAAATGGATCTCAGGTACGCAGGTAGAGCAATGTCTGCATCGCCTGCTGTTGGCCAGTTTAGTCTTCATGTTGTGCAGCAGAAAGCCCTTATTGAATCAGCATTACGTTAGCCCTTAACTAAAATTACACCCAAGAAAAAGGAAATCCAAGATGAGCATTGAAGTCCTTGTCCCTTCTCTCCCAGAATCCGTTGCTGATGCAACAATTGTCACATGGCACAAACAGGTTGGCGATGTCATCAGCAAAGACGATAATCTGGTCGACCTGGAAACCGATAAAGTTGTCCTTGAAGTGCCTGCCACTGAAAATGGCATCCTTAAGGAAATCATCGAACAAGACGGCGCAATCGTTACAGGTGGACAGCTTCTTGCGGTTATAGAAGTGAGTGCTGCTGGCGCATCGACTTCGTCACCACAGCCTGTTGCAGCCGCTCAATCCGCAAGTGAAGCCAGTGCACCACTGAGCCCTGCCGTTCGCAAGCTGATTGCTGAGAAGAACCTTGATCCTTCACAAATTGCAGCGACAGGAAAAGGCGGCCGTTTGACTAAAGCAGACGTTGTGAAATTTCTTGAGAATCCCGCAAGCGCTCCCGCTCCAATGGCTACACCCGCACCCGCGCAGGCAAAACCTGCTCCAGTTGTGAATAAAAGTAGCTCACCCACTCCAGCAACGCCTATTACCGGAAACCGTGAAGAGCAGCGTGTTCCAATGACTCGTTTGCGGGCGAAGGTGGCTGAACGACTCATTCAGGCACAGCAAACTGCCGCCATGTTGACCACCTTTAACGAGGTCAATATGCAACCGGTTATGGATCTGCGTAACAAATACAAAGAGCAATTCCTAAAAGCTCACGATACAAAACTGGGTTTTATGTCCTTCTTTGTAAAAGCTTCGATTGAAGCACTTAAACGCTTTCCAATCGTCAATGCTTCCGTTGACGGCAACGATATTGTTTATCACGGCTACTACGATATTGGTATTGCAGTCTCTTCACCTAGAGGGCTTGTCGTACCGGTTATGCGTGATGCTGACATGGTTAATTTTGCAGGTGTTGAAAGCAAGATTGTTGAGTTCGGTGGAAAAGCGCGTGATGGCGCACTCGGCCTTGATGACCTGACTGGTGGTACCTTCACCATTACAAATGGCGGAATCTTTGGCTCGATGATGTCAACCCCCATCCTCAACCCACCACAGAGTGCCATTCTTGGCATGCACTCTATCAAAGAGCGTGCAATGGTTGAGAATGGTCAGATTGTTATCAGGCCAATGATGTATCTGGCGCTCTCTTATGACCACCGGATTATCGATGGTAAAGATGCGGTTCAATTTCTTGTCACCATTAAAGATTGCCTTGAAGATCCAGCCAGACTGCTTCTGAACGTTTAAACCTAACTTTATAACGAATACGATCATGACGAAAGAAAGAGAATTTGATGTAATTATTGTCGGTGGTGGCCCAGGCGGATATGTCGCTGCTATTCGTTGCGCTCAACTTGGCCTTAACACCGCCTGCATTGACAATTTTGTGGGTAAAGATGGAAAAAGCTCACTGGGCGGAACCTGCCTGAATGTCGGCTGTATCCCCTCAAAAGCACTACTCGAATCATCAGAACACTATGCCCAGGTCAGCGGTGGACTGGAGTCACACGGTATTAAAATTTCTGGTGTGAAAATCGATGTCTCTGCAATGATTCAGCGAAAAGATGACATCGTTAGCCGTTTAACAGGCGGTATTGCCGGTTTGTTTAAAGCCAATAAAATAACCAGTATTCATGGCCACGGCAAACTTCTTGATGGGAAACGCATTGAGGTCTCATCTACAAGCGATCCTGAAAGCAAAGAGATCATCTCTGCAGAAAGCATTATCCTCGCTGCCGGCTCTAGTTCGATTGATATCCCCTGTGCTCTTGTCGATGGTAAAACAATTGTCGATTCAACCGGCGCACTGGACTTTGACAAAGCCCCAAAAAAGCTAGGGGTCATTGGCGCAGGTGTTATTGGTCTGGAGCTTGGAAGCGTCTGGCAACGGCTCGGCTCGGAAGTGGTTCTGCTTGAAGCGCAAGATGAATTCTTACCCGTAGCAGACCAAAAAGTGGCGCGAGAAGCTAAGCGCCTATTTAGTAAACAGGGGCTGGATATTCGGCTTGGCGCTAGAGTGACCGGGACGGAAAAGAAAGGTCGCAAGGTCATCGTCGAGTATGAAGACAAAAGTGGCACGCAAACACTTGAACTCGACAAACTCATCGTTGCCGTTGGTCGCAAACCCAATACTGACAACCTGTTTGCACCTGAAGCTGAACTACTTCTCGATGAGAGGGGTTTTATTGAAGTGGATAGTTTCTGGCAAACAAACATTCCTGGCGTTTATGCTATTGGTGACCTTATTCGCGGCCCAATGCTCGCGCATAAAGCCTCTGAAGAGGGTGTTGCCGTCGCCGAGGTCATCTCAGGGGAGGAACCAGAGCTTAATTATGATGTTATCCCCAGTGTGATCTATACCCACCCAGAAATAGCATGGACTGGACAAACTGAGCAGCACCTTAAAAGGGCGGGTGAAAAGATCAAAGTAGGCAGCTTTCCCTTTGCAGCCAGCGGGCGTGCACAGGCTTTGGGTGAGACTGACGGCATGGTCAAAATTATCTCACACCAGGAAACTGATCAGATTTTAGGCGTTCATATCATTGGCCCACAGGCCTCTGAATTAATTGCCGAAGCGGTTCTTGCAATGGAATACTCTGCTAGCACAGAAGATCTTGCGCTCACCATACATGCGCATCCAACGCTATCTGAAGCGATACACGAAGCGGCCCTAGCGGTTGATAAACGCGCTTTGCACATTCCAAACTAAGTTCAGGTTTTAACGAGAACACAAAGGGTGAGCGGGTAAAAATTCCATTTTTACCCGCTCACCCTTTTTTAATATAAAAAAGGAAACAGACGTGACCATCATCAAACAGGACGACCTTATTCAAAGCGTTGCAGATGCACTCCAGTTCATCTCGTACTACCACCCAAAAGACTACATCAAAGCACTCGGGGAAGCCTACGATCGCGAAGAATCGCCAGCGGCAAAAGATGCCATGGCGCAAATCCTCGTTAACTCAAGAATGTGTGCCGAAGACCAACGCCCGATCTGCCAGGATACCGGCCTGGTCGTTGTCTTCCTGAAAATCGGCATGGATGTCCAGTGGGACGCCAAACTCAGTATTGAAGAGATGGTTAATGAAGGTGTTCGACAGGCCTACCAGTATCCTGACAATATCCTCCGGGCTTCCATCGTCAGTGACCCTTTAGGTGCGCGTAAAAATACAGGCGACAACACCCCCGCTGTTGTTCATATGTCTGTTGTTCCCGGTAATACAGTTGAAGTTCAGGTTGCTGCCAAAGGTGGTGGTTCTGAGAATAAAGCAAAATTTGTGATGCTCAACCCCAGTGACAGTATCGTGGACTGGGTGCTCAAAACGGTTCCAACGATGGGCGCTGGCTGGTGCCCGCCTGGGATGCTCGGTATCGGTGTTGGTGGTAGTGCCGAAAAAGCGATGCTATTAGCCAAAGAGTCTCTAATGGAACCAATCAATATCCATGAGCTCATCGAACGAGGCCCCTCTACCCGTGCCGAAGAGATCCGTCTTGAACTATTTGAGAAAGTGAATGCACTGGGAATTGGTGCACAGGGTCTTGGTGGTCTCACAACCATTCTTGATCTTAAAATCAATGATGTCCCAACCCATGCAGCCTCACTGCCCGTTGCGATGATTCCAAATTGTGCCGCAACCCGCCATGCACACTTTACGCTTGATGGCTCGGGTCCTGCTCACCTTGAACCGCCTAAACTTGAAGACTGGCCGGATATCACCTACGAGGTTGCTGAAGGGACCAAACGCGTCAACCTCGACACCGTCACCCAGGAGGAGATGGAAAGCTGGAAGCCGGGTGATCGCTTGCTCTTAAGCGGCCATATGCTCACAGGGCGTGATGCGGCACATAAAAAACTGACCGATATGATCAACAAGGGTGAATCTTTACCCGAAGGTGTCAGCTTTGAAGGACGCTTTATTTACTATGTTGGCCCTGTCGACCCCGTTCGTGATGAGGTCGTTGGCCCAGCCGGCCCAACGACAGCAACACGCATGGATAAGTTCACAGAAACGATGCTCGCTGAAACGGGACTAATGGGGATGATCGGAAAGGCTGAACGTGGCCCGGTCGCCATTGAGTCGATTAAAAAGCATAAATCGGTTTATCTTATTGCCGTCGGTGGAGCCGCCTATCTTGTCTCAAAAGCGATTCGTAGCTCTAAGATTATCGCTTTTGAAGAGCTGGGGATGGAGGCTATTCGTGAGTTTGAAATTGAAGATATGCCGGTGATTGTTGCGGTCGATCATACAGGAGATTCGGTTCACAAAACGGGGCCTCGTGAATGGCAACAAAAGATTGGTAAGATTCCGGTCGTTGTAGAATAAATCGAACAGTAAAAAGCCGGGAATCCCCGGCTTTTTACTGTTCTGCTATACAAAGCAGACACTTCACTCACGCTACTCAACGCTTAGTTATTCCGCATAAATCTCTTCGAGTCGATCAACACGATGAAAACCGCGTGGTAGCAGCTTGCCTCTTTTTGCGCGACTGCCCGTATAAAAATCAATATCTGCCGGTTTTAAGACAAGGTGGCGTTTACCAGAATAGATCTTAAGGCTACCGCCCTCTCGAATAACCACTATTGCGGCAACCATTTCCTCTCTTGCCTTTAATTTTGCAGGTGGAATCTGAATCAGTTTGTTGCCTTTTCCTTTGCTCAACTCGGGCAAGTCGGCTGTTGAAAAGAGCAGCAAGTGGCCAGTCGTTGTAACGACAGCAACTTTGCCTGCCCCCGCCGGAACCCAGGCGGGCAACATCACTTTTGCCTTATCAGGCAGTGACAACAATGCTTTCCCTGCTCTATTTTTACTGGAAAGGGTCGAAAGCGCAGTGATAAAACCATAGCCTGCATCCGAGGCGAATAAATAGCGCTGCCCACCTTCCCCGGCAATAATTGACTGAAAAAGACTCCCAGCCGCCGGTTTAAGCCGCCCGGTCAACGGTTCACCCTGGCCTCTTGCCGAAGGCAGGTCATGCGCAGGAAGTGAATAACAACGTCCCGTTGAATCCAGTATATAAACTGGCTGGCTTGTGCGCCCTAACGCAGACGAAAGATATTGGTCACCCGATTTATAAGTCAGCGAGAGCGGATCAATCTCATGCCCTTTTGCTGCCCTTATCCAGCCTTTGTCCGAGAGAACAATGGTAATAGGCTCGTTGGCAATCAATGCACTGGCATCCATTGCCTGCGCTGCTGATCGCTTGACGATTGGTGAGCGCCTGGCATCTCCATACTTCTCCGCATCTTGCTGGATCTCTTTGCGAACCAATGTCTTTAGCCGCTGCTTCGAACCCAGTATTTTCTCTAGCTTATTTCGCTCCGCCTCCAGATCGCTTTGCTCTCCCCGGATTTTCATCTCTTCAAGGCGAGCAAGGTGGCGCAATTTTAAATCTAGAATGGCCTCAGCCTGCCGATCAGACAACGCAAAACGTTCAATTAGGACAGGCTTGGGCTCATCGTTCTCCCGAATAATGGCAATCACCTCATCAATATTCAAGAAGGCGATCATTAAACCATCAAGAATATGTAACCGATCAAGTACCTTATCCAGCCTGAATTGTAGCCTTCTACGAACCGTCTCGATCCTGAACTGCAACCATTCCAGCAATATATTTCGGAGCCCTTTA
>QNFJ01000085.1 GCA_003646305.1 Gammaproteobacteria bacterium
CTTCTCTTCATTGATGCGGACAAAACCATTGTGCATCCAGACATTAACAAACTTCTGCCCCGTCGCCGCTTCAGACTGAGCGATCTCATTTTCATGGTGTGGAAATTGCAAATCCATGCCACCACCATGAATATCAAAATGATCACCCAGGCATTTTGTCGACATTGCAGAGCATTCGATATGCCAGCCAGGACGTCCTTCTCCCCAGGGAGAATCCCAACTTGGCTCCCCTTCTTTGGACATCTTCCACAAAACAAAATCGAATGGGTTTTGCTTAGCCTCATCCACATCTACTCGCTCACCCGCCTGAAGCTCCTCAAGATTCTTTCCGGAAAGCTGTCCATATTTCTTAAATCGGGCAACCGAATAGAAAACATCGCCATTAGTGCCGATATAGCCATAACCTTTATCAATCAAGGTACTAATCATCGAAATAATATCTTCCATCGACTGAGTCGCTTTCGGCTCAATATCTGGAGGCAAAACACCTAGCGCCAACTCATCTTCGTGCATCGCATCGATATAACGTTCTGTTAGTACCGAAACATCTTCGCCATTTTCGTTAGCACGCCTGATAATTTTGTCATCGATATCCGTCACATTCCGGACATAGGTCAGATCATAGCCCTGTTCGCGTAGATAACGGGAAACCACATCAAAAACCACCATCACTCGTGCGTGACCGATGTGGCAATAGTCGTAAACCGTCATCCCGCAAACATACATGGTCACTTTTCCTGCATGAATCGGCTTGAAAATCTCTTTTTGACGGGTCAGATTGTTATGAATTTTTAACATTTGTCTTTTTGTACTTAGGTGGCTCGAAAAAGCGGAAAAGCTGCTACAAACAGCAGCTAAACATATTAACGGAAACAAATAGTTGTGAAAAAGTTTTTTAGCACACAAAAACAGCTTAGAATGCCCGTTCTTAATTAAAACCCCTAAAGGAGTCCTCAATGCACAAGCTGGTTAATCGTTTTTATCTGCTCTCTTTTGTACTCCTTTTCTCTGTTTCATCTGTTGCGGAAAATAAATCTATGACAAACAAATCTGACTCGCCTGTAAAGATCGAACTTCAAACCACTTTAGGAAATGTTGTAATTGAGCTCGACACCGTCAATGCACCCATTTCGAGTGAAAACTTCATCCAGTATGTGCAGGATGGTTTTTATAATGGCACGATCTTTCATCGTGTAATCCCAGGTTTTATGGCTCAAGGCGGTGGCTTTACCGAAGATTTCGTGCAAAAAGATACACGCGAAAATATCCAGAATGAAGCAAATAATGGCATCAAAAATGATCGTGGCACCGTTGCAATGGCCAGGACACCTGCCCCCCACTCTGCCAGTTCACAATTTTTCATCAACTATGGTGATAACGGTTTCCTAAATTTTTCTAGCGAAACCTCTCAAGGCTGGGGTTACGCTGTTTTTGGAAAAGTGGTTGAAGGGATGGATATTGTTGACAAAATGGCCGAAGTCCCAACCGGTTCTGGCGGCCCAATGCCAACTGATGTCCCCCAGACACCCATCGTTATTGAAAAAGCGGTTGTTGTAGAGTAATTATCTTCCTGACCAAATGGAGAGGGTTTGCGCCTCTCCATTTCACGTTTTACGCTACTGGGAGCGCTAGTTGAAGGACGAAAGCCTTTTCATCTCAGACCTTCACCTGAGCCATGAACGGCCAGAAGTGACCCAACGGTTTCTCAATTTTTTAACTCAACGAGCCCCCAGATCCAGAAACCTCTATATTCTGGGTGACCTTTTCGATAGCTGGATTGGTGATGACAACCCAGCACAACCCAATCCAGTTATTATTTCTGCATTGAGATCGCTCAGCGATAAAGGAACAAAAATATACTTTCAAGGTGGGAACAGGGATTTTCTGATAGGCAAAGATTTCTGCAACGAAACCGGTATTATCCTGCTTGATGATTACACCGTTATCGACCTCTACGGGACACCTACACTGCTGATGCATGGAGATCTTCTCTGTAGCGATGATAAGGCCTATTTAGCGTACCGAGAAAAGACCCACGACCCTGAATGGCTTCAGAAAGCGCTCAAGCTGCCTCTATTTTTAAGACGTGCACTTGTACGGTGGATCAAGATTAGAAGCTACTTTCAGAAAAAAAATAAAAATTCGCAGATCATGGATGTTAATACCGAAACAGTTTTAAGAACCATGCGAAACCATTCAGTTTTATGCCTTATTCATGGCCACACCCACCGCCACGCGATTCATGACTTTACTTTAGATAACAAAGCAGCGCAGCGACTTGTACTGGAAGAATGGGATCATGGTGGCAGCCTGTTATGTTGGAACCCAGAAGGCTACACTTTTGAAGCTGTTTAGTGCTCCTTAAATGCACCACTAAAACCTCTTGAAACCGGCTTCAGAAGATATGCCATAATCGTTTTTGAACCCGTAATAATATCAGCAGTAATCGTCATGCCAGGGATCACTTTCATCTGATTCGGATTATTTCCCACATAGGATTTATCCAGCTCAATCCTCACCCTGTAATAAGGATTCATTTTCTCATCAAGATAGGTAGATGGAGAAACCCGCTTCACCACGCCTATGATCGCACCGAAGCGACTCGAATCGTAACTATCGACCTTAATCTCGGCTTTTTGCCCCACTTGAATATAACCAACCTCATTGGGGCGAATCTTCGCTTCAACAATCAAGTCATCATCGACCGGCACAATTTGAAGAATCGTCTCGCCCGGTTTAACAATCTCATTAATACTCGCAATCGATAAGCCCTGAATAATCCCGGAAACGGGCGCATAAACATTCAAACGCCTCACCTTATCTTTGGCATTTACAAAAGACCCATCCAGCTCTGCAAGCTTAGCAGCGACATCTGCTGCCTCCAGTTTTAAATCCTTTTTCTGACCAGAAATCATTTCAAGGCGCCTTTCTTTAGCCTCTTTCACTGCCATCGTCGCGACCAAAACGCCATCTATAATAGACTTTAATTTACTTTCTGCAGAGGCAAGATCACTTTTTTTACTTAGTAAATCTGTTTCAGAGACGATATGTTTAATTGCCAGTTTTCGCCTCATTTCAACCTGTTTACTCAGTAATTCCACCTCTATTTTCTGTGTTTTAATCTGGTTCTGTTGGCGTGCAAGCTCGCTTTTTTTCTGGTTTATCTGTGCATTAACTACAGCCAGTTCACCTTTAAAATTTTCGGATTGAGCCTGATAGCTTTCAAGTTGTTTTTTAGCCAAATCCGGATACTCCTCACCCAACATCCCAAAATCTGGTTTTTTTTGCAGCTCCAGGGCATTTAGCCTTTTCAAAGACAACAGCAAGGTTGCTCTTCTTGATGCGAGTTGCCCATATTCTGATTGCGTTGCGGGTGGGGAAAATCCAACTAATAAATCCCCTTTATGTACAGAGTCACCATTATGCACCGCTATTTTGCTTACAATTCCACCTTCAAGATGCTGAATATTATGGACGTAACCGGCAGGAACAACCTCCCCCCTTGAAACACTCTTTTCATTCACTTCGGTAACAGTCATCCAAACAATGACCGCAAACAAGAGGAAAAAGCTAAAAAAGATGGCATTCCTAATCGTATCGGAAGAACCTTCTTCTTCAAGCTGTATTGCCTGCGCCAGAAAGCGAGCTCGCGCCCGAGGTAGACCTTTTTGCTGGCTCTGCAACTTATTTTCTGATTGTTTACTCATTTTTTTATACCCATCATCATTGACACTGCTTCTCCAGGATCTCCCACAAACTGTACCGTTCCTTTATCCAACAACACCGCTTTATCTGCCAACCTAATATGGCTTGGACGATGGCTAACTATAATTACGGTACGATCCCCTTTTAACTGCTCAATCTGCTTCATTAAACGGCGATCACTCTCCTCATCAAGAGAGGTACCCGGTTCATCGAGTAAAATAATTTTTGCTGGACTAACAAGTGCTCTGGCAATAGAAATTGCTCGCAAAAAGCCGGGGGGGTATTTATTTATTGAGCCGTCACCTATTCGAGTATTAAAACCATTCGGTAACTTCTGAATATCCTCTAAAACACCTGCTTTTTCGGCCGCCTCTTCCAGTTCTTTATCGCTCGCTAGGCCGTTATTAAGCCGCATATTTTGCGCAATGGTCCCATGGAACATTTGCACTTCTTGCGGGACATAAGCGATTGACCGCCTTAATTCCATAACGTTAAGCTGCCTAATATCCTGCTCGTCCATTAGCAAGGAACCCGCTTGCGGCTTATACATACCGGCAATCAACTTTAGAAGGGTCGACTTTCCCGATCCTGTATAGCCAACAATTGCAACAACCTCGCCTTGTTTAGCATCGAATGACACGCCTAACAAAACGGGGTCCTGGTCTGGGCCATAACGAAAGCTGACTCGATCCATTTTGACTGCGCCAAACATCCCTTTCGTCATCAAACCTGAATGGGCATCTTTTCTCTCTATCTTCAGCCGCATGAGCTGGTCTATCTGCTTCATTGCCAACCATGTTTGCTGTAACTTGGAAATAGAAAGGAAGGCGCCCTGAATAGGCGACAGTGCTCGCCATACCAAGGCCATTGTCGCAATAAGTGCGCCAATCGTCATTGTCCCTTCCATCACACTCATCGCCCCAAAACCCAGAACAGAAACGCCAGTCAATGTCATAATTGATTGCGAAAGGTTTGTCATGAAAGCATTGGTGATAAAGGTCCTGTGATTTGAATTGATAGCCTCTGCAGACAACTCTCTAAAACGACCCTGCCAAACTGATTCTCCGCCGATTGCTTTAATTTCACGCCGGCCATCAAAGGTCTGTATTAACATCCCCTGACGGTTCGTTCTGGCCTTTCCCGAGCGAAGAACTTTTTTATTTAAATTTGGCAGCCAAACAAATGCAAAAACCACGTAGGTGATCGCCATTACCAGAGGAATAAGTGCAATTGCTCCAGCCAAAAAAGCAATTGCAATCAAGAAAATAAAGACAAAGGGAAGCTCCATTACGATTGAGGCATTCGGTCCTGTAAAAAAATTACGAACCGATTCAAATTGCTTTAGCCGGGAAAGCTGCGCTGTAACTGTTGAACGCTCAGAAAACATCGGAGGTAAATACAGCAGCTGTTTAAATGTCTCCACCCCGATGAGATAGTCCATACGACCGGCAACGGCACCCATTATCTTTGCTCTAAAATATCGCAAGACAAGGTCGGCTAAAATCAATATTCCTACACCCGATAGAAGCAATGGCAGGCTCTCTAAAGATTTTGCGCCAATCACCTTATCGTAGATCAACATAATAAAGAGAGGGACTAATAGCGCTGCCATATTGATAACAAATGTCATTGCAAACAGGTGCATCAACAATTTTCTAAAACGCGCTACCATATTGTCAAACCAACCAGACTGGTTGCTTTCTGCTAAAGAACCACCAACTGCTGTTGCGTTGTCTGTGAAAAAGTAGGTCGTACCCTTATGCGGCAGCTCCGAAATATCCGCCACCTTAACCTCTAATCCCTTGTCACAATCAAAGTAATCAAGCTCATCACCTCGACGCTCGAGTAGAACAAAAACATCACCCTCTTCAGATATAAACAGGCATGGATACAACTCTGCTTTTATAATCTTTAACTGCCCTTTTTTTGAGGTGCTATCGTAACCAAGATTAACCAGAACATTCCGCAAATCCACAAGATCGATTTCTTCCGCACAGTGAGGCAATGCTTCCACTAATTCTCGTGATATATTCTTCCAGCCCAAAGCTTTTAGTAAGGGAAAGATAGCCGCTGCATAGGATGAGTCTGCCGAAAAACTATCCAGCTTATTTTCCCGCAAAGCCTCAGAAAACCTCTCTGAGAAAAAGCCTTTCCATTTTCCTTTCGTCTGTTTTTCTATCGCTACTGTCGAGCTATCCATTGTTCAGATCACTCCATGCTTGGGCTCAGCTGACGCCATTGACGGGGAAGATTGGTATGCCGGCAAACTCATCGGTGTTAATGTCCCATTTTCCAGTAAAAACTGTTCATCACAGAGCCGCAAAAAAGAGGGTCGATGAGAGATAATCACCATCGTCTTTTTTCCCTGTAATTTTTTCAAAATCTCTGTCAATTTCTGGTCATTCTTTAAATCAAAATTTGCGTTCGCGTCGTCAAGAAAAATAATCTTCGGATAGCCAACCAGTGACCTGATCATAATAATTTTCTGCCTAACACCTTCGGGCAAAGAATCCTTTGATGCTCCACCAATAACGGTATCCAATCCATTTGGTAGTTTGGATATAATTTCATTGAGACCAAGTACGTTAGAAATCTCAATAGCCTGTTCTACCGCCTCGCCCTCTCTGTAAAGCGTCATGTTCTCGAGAAGAGTCCCTTCAAAAAGGACACCATGCTGAGGAATTATTCCTATCTGAGAGCGCAAATACTCGGCGTTAAAGTCTGTGAGGTTATGTCCATCTATCTCAATAACACCGCTGTCAGGCTGGATAAAACCAGACATCAAAGAGATAAGCGTACTTTTTCCTGCTCCATTGCGCCCTGTAATTGCGACGGATGAACCGGCCTTAATTGATAGTGAAAGATGGTTAATCACATTCTCTTCCTGCCCCGGGTACTTAAAGCAAATATCACGCACTTCGATGTTTCCTTCAAACTGACCCTCATTGCAGATCTCACCCGATTCTTCGCGATGCAAAGAAAATAGTTCATTCACTTTTTGAAGTGCTAAACGCACAGACTGGAACTGAGTCCAAACACCCATCGCTCGTAAACCTGGCTGAAGCACTCTGCTTGTCAACATAGTTCCAGCGGCTAGCGCACCCAACGTCAGTTCACCACTAACCACATAGAGACTACCAATCCCCACAAAACTGACAACAGCCAATTGGGAAAATGTCGCACCAACACCCTGAACAATGCTATTTAATTTACTTAATTCAAAGATGCTTTCAGCGGATTGCAATTGAAGCTTTTCATACCGCCTCTGCATAAAAGGCTCCATTGCCATTGATTTTACGGTGTGAAGACCCTGTAAAATTTCAATCACAAAATTTCGCTTCCGATCCTCCATTTCTGACTGCTTAATCAGGGCGTGATGGAGCTTCTTACCTGTTAAAGCAGAAACCAGAATGAAAATAACCAGGAGAACAAGGGGAACTCCTACCAACGGACCTGCAATAACAATAATCAACGCAAGGTAAATAAAGACAAAAGGCAGATCGATTAAAAGTAAGATCGATTGCCCCGAGTAAAACTCCTGGATCTTCTCAAGTGCCTGAATTTTATCGATGTAATATCCCGCAGGCTTACCATCAAAATTCAACGTATCTGAATGCAGAATAATATCCATCGCATCCATACTGGCCGCATGATCAAATTGAGCACTATCCCAGCTTAAGACCGCTGATCGCAACGTTTTCAGAAGACAATCCAGAATAATAACAACAACCATTCCAACCATTAATGCTAAAAAAGTGTCAGTCGCCTGAGAGGGAATGATGCGATCATAAAATTGCAGAATAACAATGGGTAAGGCTAACGCCAGTATGTTAATCGCAAGAGAAGAGGCTAAAACTTCCGGCTTGCGCCATCCTGTAGGCAAAGTAAAAGTTTGCATTGATCTATTGCTTCCTAAGCTAAAAGTAACCAGACAACTCCTGATAGAAATCATCGATAAATATGAGGTTAGTCACAAATCCAAAAAAAACAATAAGTTCAAGAAGAATAAACCACCCACTCAGTAGGTGTGAAGCACATCACAAATCACAACGATTCCCAAAACTTCTATAAATGATGATCAATACTTGCCGTTATCCATATAAGAATTAATTGCGCTTAAAAAAACAAAGGCCTGATATGTCAGAAGAAAATAAAACAATAGACGCACGCAAAGAGGCAACCGAAAGCCTGTTTAACCTAGACCGTGTTGAACACGCTAAAATTGACAAACCTTTTGAACCAGGTCTGGGAAAGACAAGCTATGACGAAGAACACTCGCTGCAACATATTTTCATGGAAAAAGAAAATGACCATGATGCAGCGCCCGTTTTTGTAGGTGGAAATACCGATGACATCGAATATTCAAATGAAAAAACAACACCGCCAGTCAGTGCGGATAATCAGAGAAATTCTCTTGATGAGAGAAATTATGATGTTTCTATCTCAGTTTCAGAAACAAATAACATCCCAACTACACAATCAGATAATAACAATCCACTAAACAGAAATGCATTTGTTAAGCAGGAAGCCACTTTAAACAACGATCCATCAGGCACAGAAAACAGTCTAGCAAGCAAATCAACCGAAACAACGATAACCCAAAACAATAATCAAGCCACTCACGCTCCTTCCTCTGACGCTATTGAACAATTACATGAAAATAGCAACGAGTACATTACCCCAGAACACTTAGATAGCCGTATCGATTTACCTATAACTTCTGCTGAGCCAGAAAACACAGAGAAGACCAGTACCGAAGAGGCCAAAGCTGCCGAAGAGGCCAAAGCTGCCGCAGAAGCGAAAGCTGCTGAAGAGGCCAAAGCTGCTGAAGAGGCCAAAGCTGCCGAAGAAGCCAAAGCTGCTGAAGAAGCCAAAGCTGCTGAAGAAGCCAAAGCTGC
>QNFJ01000086.1 GCA_003646305.1 Gammaproteobacteria bacterium
AGCAAAAGTATATAAAGAGCTATGCAAAGTTGTAGAAGAATGGGTGTCTATTTACGAAGAAGATGGTGAGCCTCTTCCTAAACCAACTGCCGGGAAAAAATATTCAGGCAAGTTCAATCTTCGTGTTGGTAAAGAATTACATGAGAGACTGAGTATTGATGCATTAAGAAAAGGAGAAAGTCTTAATTCTTACTGCTTAAAAAAGCTGCAAAGCTCTCATATAAGCCACCCCTGACATGGCACTCCACTTGGCCGCCAAAAGCGCCGTTTCGCTACGCCGCTCTCTGCTTTTGGCGGCCAGTGAGCTTAGCGTTATGCCCAAAATGAATCGTAAAATATGAAAATTAGCGAACTGAATAGAAATTTAAAAGAGGCAACAAAAGGACAGCTCATAAAAGACATTGTTGCTCTTTACAAAAAGAATGAGTTCGTCAAAGATTACTACAATTCAAAGTATTGTGAAGGCAATGATGGGGCTCTTCTTATAAAATACAAAGAAATCATAGAGCACGAATTTTTCCCGGTTAATGGGTTTGGCGAGGCTAGGTTGTCTGTAGCCAAGAAGGCTATTTCTGAATACAAGAAAATCAACGATAATCCAGAGAATCTATCAGAGCTAATGGTGTTTTATGTGGAAAATGGTGTAAGTTACACTGATTGCTACGGAGATATAAATGAGCAATTCTACCTGAGCATGGAAGGCATGTACGAAAGAGCGCTTAAACACATATCATCAAATAATCTCGAGAGAAAATTTGATGAACGGTGTAAAAAAATAGTAAGCGACACAAAAAATATGGGGTGGGGGTTTCACGACCAGTTGCGCGAAACTTACTATAGCTATATAGAAGAGTGATAAATAGGCATAACAAGGCCAATTAACATGGACATTTTGTTAAACTGGAAATTGGGGTCTTGCAGTCCACCATTCTGCATATTAATCTACTCCAATGGCTAGGCCCCTCCGAATAGAAGAAATTCTGGGGAGACAATACTTAATTGCCTTTTCTTTTCGGACCCTATATCAATCGAGTCTGCCCCACTGCTGTAGAAAGTAGATTTGAAGTATTGCTTCTAGTGGCATGGGTTTACGGCCCTTCAGTCCTTTCGATTAATGTGGTTCAATCAATTTCAGCAATTGACCCCACGGTACAACGCGATCCATTTCCGCTAGAAATCCCTCTCGTTTAGCCCGTTTCTTTTTGTTCCTGTAAGTCAGTGATCCGAAGCTTTGTTGTTTCATTTTGGGCACACCCATGTAGGATGTTATAATGAGGCTATTATCTCATTGTAGGGGGCTTTTTTTAGAGCTTGCTTAAGTCATTAAATGCTAAAAGTGGGTCAAAGGCGGCGCGGAAAAGGCCCCGATCGCTTTACCCTAAGCGTTATGTGTCGTTATGACATTGTTTAACTTTGTATTCGAACTGGTGAATTCGGATATAAATTTCATATTTCACCAATAATCAAGAGTAAATAAAATGAGTAAAGGTACAGTTAAATGGTTTAATGCCGATAAAGGCTTCGGTTTCATTACACCTGAAGATGGCAGTAAGGATTTGTTTGTTCATCATTCAGAAATTCAAGCGGGCGGTGGATACGCAACCTTGAATGATGGTCAGGCGGTTGAATTCGAAGTTGGTCAAGGCCAAAAGGGTCCTTGTGCAAATAAAGTTGTTCCTGTCTAGGTTGCAACACATAACAAGGTTAGCATTGGCTTCCGGGACGCTGCTTCGCAGCTAAAAACCTCGGCAGCCAGTGCTAGCGGCGTTATGTAACAAGTTAAAGGTAGGTATTTTTAACCTCCACGCGTAAATTTTTTGGCTTTTCTTTTTAGCCTTGTGTCTTGGTGCTGACATTGACTGCATAAAGTGATTGCAGTCTTCAGTGGCTGTATTGTAGGAATTAAAGATGTTATTGGTTTTCACGGTGACACTGTAAAGGAGCTAAAAACTTCTTTTTACGAGGCTGTAGATGACTATATTGACGCTTGCAAGGCAATCGGCAAAAAGCCTATTCAGGAAATTTAATGTTGCGCATTCCCCATGAAGTACATGCGGCGGTTGCAACAGCTGCCCAATTATATGTGTGGTGTCAGTATAAACCAGTGGGCTTCTGATGCGCTCCTGAGAGAGTCAGCACTATAAAAAACCAAAGGGCTGGATCTTTCTTTTTGTATTAGAGTCAAAGCTAAACGAAACGACGGTTATGTGCGAGAAACCAGTGCCACCAGGCCCGAGCGAATGCTGTGAAAGCGGCTGCGGCGATGTTTGTGTCTGGAGTGTCTTTCACGCAGAACGACTAAAATGGCTTGACACCCAGAAGCAACAAGAGCCGAAGACAAAAGCTAAATCGGAACAATAATCCTCTTGATTTGAGATATTGGCAATAAAGAGAGAGGAGCCTTTTATTATGATTTTCTCTGCGTCCTCTGTGGCGAATTATTCTTCTAGCATTTCGCTGCCGCGATTTTTGATAAACAAGTTTCTAGAAAGAGATCAGAGCTTTTAATCACTAGTTTCTAAAGATATTTCTCTACGGGTAGCCACGAGAAAAGAAAAGTCTTTAATCGAAGCCAGATACCAGTGTCTGGCTCGTGAGTCTCGATACTAACCTGGCCTTGGGTGCGAGCATGCCAATTAAGCTCCCCATCCTCGTTAAGCAGTACCTGCCAGCTATTTTCTGGCTTCATATTTTCTTCAATATCACGTGCGATTTGTTCTGCAAGTTTTGGGCTATGCACGATGAGCCCTGTCTCTGTATTCAAATAGCGTGAGCGTGGGTTTAAATTAAAGGAGCCAACGAGAACCACTTTGCGGTCAAATACCACGGATTTAGAGTGCAGGCTGAACTTAAAATCAGTGCAATTCAGCTGCCTGTTTTCCATGAGTTGCTGACATGATGCTGCATCGGGTCTAAATTCATATAGCTCAATTCCGCGTTTGATGATGTCTTTGCGGTTACGGGTGTAGCCGGCGTGTATTGTCCAAAGATCTGTGGTTATCAGTGAATTGGTTAGCACTTTGATTTTGATGTCGTTATTAAGGAGCGGATCAAGCTGCTTAATAAATTCATCGGAAAGAATGAAGTAGGCAGACTCAACGAGAATTTCTTTGTCTACACTATCCAGCTGTTTCATTAAGGACTCTGTAAAAACGGCACCTTTAACTTCATCTCCGCCGGTTATTTCTGGTGGATTGTATACAAACTCTGTAATTGCCCAGGTGGATTTATCAAGCCAGCTGTTGAAAAGCTTTAGCCGTTCTGTGGCGTTGGCGGGGAGAGCGTAAAACTGCTCTCTGTCTGTTTCAGTAAATTCGTGTAAGTCATGATATTTTTTCTGGATCTCTTCCGGCGTCGAGCTGGATTTTAAAAGTGAGGCAATCGGAAATGACCATTGGCTATTCCACATCACATCAAACTGCTTACTAATATCGACAACCACGGGGCCAACGACCAATAGTTCACGGTCACGGTAGTTCATCTGCTGGCTCGCATCAAAATACTCATCACCGATATTGCGCCCTCCCACAATGCTAAAGCTGCCATCTACGATATATGTTTTGCTGTGCATGCGCCGATTAAGCCTAGCAGAACCGACTATTAGCCCGAATACTTTCCGCAGGCCGTTACGAAGTCCTGTATGTAAGGGATTGTAAACGCGCAGCTCGATCTTTGGGTGGGCAGCTAATGCAATAAGGGCGTTGTCCTTTTCACCTGCTCCGAGGCCAAAATCATCAAGCAGCAAGCGAACCCGCACGCCCCGGTTTGCTGCATCGAGCAGTCGTTCTGCTAATAGGCGGCCGGTTAAGTCGCTATTCCAAATATAATACTGCGCATCAATAGTCCGTTCCGCTGCATCAGTTAGTGCGATACGGCTGGAAAAGGCGTCCTGGCCGCTATTAACCAATACCACACCAGATTGATCCTGATGTGGTATCAACTTCTGGTTAACTAATCTACTCAACTGGGTATTGTGTAAATTTGTCTGGGTGTACGAAGGCGTGCGCCCTTCTATTGAGGGCAAAGCTGTGCAGCCGTTTGTTAAAACGACAAAGCAAAGTAGAAGTAGTCCTTTTATAACCAACTGATTCCTCACGATAAAGCAGTTTTTAGTTTAGTTTGGGTATGAGTTCTAGTCGAATTGTTTTCTTTGGGCATTAGCCTGTAAAGCTGCTTTATTAGCTCTTTGCTGTTTGGTTGCAATAGCCAATAAGTCATGAGTAAAAATGAATGCTCAGTGCGGCGACGTGTAAAAAATTGTTTCAGGGTGAGGCTAGCACAATGTTCAGTTAAGCCCGCGCAAAAGACCAAACATCAATTCTCTCAACACCTGCCTTCTTGAGTACTTTTGCCAGTTCAGTGACGGTTGAGCCGGTGGTGATAACGTCATCGATAATGGCAATGTGTTTGGCATCAATACTCTTCTTAACCTGAAATGCACCACGTATATTCTTATGACGCTCTTTTGCGTGAAGCTCTGATTGTGAGTGGGTATTGATGACGCGTTTAACCGCGTGGTTATCCATCGGGATTTTCAGTGTAGTTGAAATCGGCCGAGCAATCTCGATGGCCTGGTTAAAGCCTCTGCTGCGATAGCGTGATGGGTGAAGCGGAACAGGAATAAGGCGCTCTGGTTGCTCTGCCTCATCAAGTCGCTGTTGTGCCATCAACGTTCCCATTAATCGGCTGGCAGGGTAATTGGATGAAAACTTGAGGGAAGTGACGAGGTATCGTGTTCTCTCTTCATATCGCATCAAGGATAGAGTTTGCTCAAACGGCGGAGGATTTTTTTGGCAACTTCCGCACCGCTCAGTTTTTAGTGGAAGGCTGATGCCACACTGCTCACAGTATTGCGTTAGCCATGGAAGCATTTCGTAGCATATTTGACAGAGGTCATTGTCATCATGGCCGGGTTCTCCGCAGAACAGACAGCGGGTGGGGCAGAGTCTATTCTGTATAAAATTACTCCACTTATCCATGTGAATTTCCAGATAAAGTTGACAGCGGGGGTGCTGTGACTAACATATATCGTTTGATATTAACCTCTTTGGAAATGAAATGATGCAAGCTCAAGCTAACCCGGTAATCAATAGTGCTATTCGTAACGACTGGCAACTGGATGAGGTGAGGGCTCTGTTGGCCATGCCTTTTAATGATTTATTGTTTAAAGCACAAACGGTTCATCGGGAAAACTTTGACCCGAATCAGGTTCAGGTGAGTAGCCTTTTAAGCATTAAAACCGGCTCTTGTGCGGAAGATTGCGGTTACTGTCCACAAAGTGCCCGTTTTAATACCGACCTTGAACCTGAAAGTCTGTTGCCACTCCAGGAGGTATTGGATGCGGCTGCAAAAGCCAAGTCTGAAGGCGCTTCCCGTTTTTGTATGGGGGCGGCCTGGAGAAGCCCTAAAGATCGTGATATTGATCGCGTGGTCGATATGATCAAGGGCATTAAGTCGATGGGAATGGAAACCTGTGTGACACTCGGTATGTTGACCGATGAGCAGACTGCTCGCCTTAAAGAGGCTGAGCTGGACTACTACAACCATAATCTCGACACCTCGGAAGATTTCTATTCTGAAGTGATTACTACCCGCACCTATCAAGATCGTCTGGATACATTGGAGCGTGTGAGAAATGCGGGTTTGAATGTCTGCTGTGGCGGTATCTTGGGGATGGGTGAAAGCGATAATGATCGCGCTAATATGCTGATTGGACTGGCGAATTTACCAAAGCATCCTGAAAGTGTGCCGATCAATATGCTCGTTCAGGTGGAAGGAACACCGCTTTATGGTGCGGATGAAATTGATCCTCTAGTCTTTATTCGCTGTGTTGCTGTGGCGAGGATTATGATGCCCACCTCAAGAGTTCGTCTTTCAGCGGGGCGTGATGAGATGAGCGATGAGATGCAGGCGCTCTGTTTTCTAGCGGGTGCGAATTCAGTTTTCTATGGCGAAAAGCTGCTCACTACAGATAACCCTGTAGCCGAGCATGACAAAAAACTCTTTCAGCGGCTCGGAATCCAGATGGGTGGTTCAACAACCGTTCTATGAGCCTTAAAGAGGCGCTTGAGCAAAGGCGTAAAGAGGGGCTTTATCGTACAAGAAAGGTAATCCAGACAGCGCAGTCGACTGAAGTGGAGGTGGGTGGCCGCAAGGTGATTAACTTCTGCAGTAATGATTACCTTGGTCTCGCAAATCACCCTGATGTGATTGCTGCATTTCAACAGGGAGCGGCTCGCTACGGTGTGGGGAGTGGCTCTGCGCATCTTGTTTGTGGGCATAGCGAGGCGCATCACACATTAGAAGAGGCATTGGCCAAATTTACGGGACGAGACAGGGCGCTGCTCTTTTCCACGGGGTATATGGCTAATATGGGCGCTATTTCTGCACTTATTGGGCGCTCAGGTGAGGTCTTTGAAGATCGATTGAATCACGCTTCACTGCTCGATGGTGGCTGGCTTTCAACCGCTAAATTTAGTCGTTACCGCCATGCAGATATGGCGAGCCTGGAATCCTTGCTGAAAAAAAGCACCGCAGACGAGAAGCTGCTGGTAAGTGATGGTGTTTTTAGCATGGATGGCGATATTGCCCCACTGCCTGAGATGGTCGCTTTATGTGAGCAGTATGGGGTACAGCTATTGATCGATGACGCGCATGGTTTTGGCGTGCTGGGCGAGCAAGGCGGTGGTTGTGCGAGCTATTACAGCCTGTCCCAGAAAGAAATTCCTGTTCTGGTGGGGACTTTGGGCAAGGCATTTGGCACTTTTGGAGCATTTGTCGCCGGAAGTGAGGAGCTGATTGAATACCTGATTCAGAAATCACGTAGCTATATCTATACAACCGCACTACCGCCAGCTGTTGCAGAGGCAACACTCACCAGCTTGAAAATTCTGCAAGAAGAGGATTGGCGAAGGGAGCGATTGAAGAAATTGATTGGCCGCTTTCGTATAGGGGCAGAGCGGCTAGGGATTAAGTTAATGACGTCGGAAACGCCTATTCAGCCTATTTTGATTGGCGAGAGTGATAAGGCAACGGTGGTCAGTGAGCGGCTATTGAAAAGAGGTATCTGGATCAGTGCGATTCGTCCTCCTACCGTTCCCAAAGGAAGTGCGCGCTTGAGGGTGACGCTATCGGCAGAACATAGTGATGATCAGTTAGACAGGTTGCTTGATGCACTAGCAGGCGCGATGTATGGCTAAGCAGCTCTTTAGTCGCGTGATGGGAAATGGTCCCGATCTGGTGATGGTGCATGGCTGGGGAATGAGTTCAGCCATCTGGCTTGAGTTTGCGGAGCAGCTTTCAAAGCATTACCGAGTCACCTGTTTTGATCTGCCAGGGCATGGTTTTAGTACGCCCATCAACACATTTAATCTTGACGCTATTGCCGACTGCCTACTTAAACAGGCACCGGAAAAGGCCAGCTGGATTGGCTGGTCTCTGGGAGCGATGGTGGCGCTAAAGGTTGCTGAAAAGCAATCGTACCGAGTGAGCTCGCTGACGCTTCTGGCGGGTACGGCAAAGTTTATTGGCAGTGAGCAGTGGCCGGGAATGCAGCCTGAAATTCTGGATAGTTTTATCAGCGCGCTTTTAAAAGATCACCATAAAACTCTTTTACGCTTTCTTGTTCTGCAAGGGAAAGGTGATGTGCTGAAAACATTGCGTCAGCGCGTAGCAAAAACACCAGAGCCAGATGATAAGACGCTCGAAGAGGGGCTGGTGATTCTTAAAGAGGCCGACTTACGCGCTATATTGGAAAATATTACCTGCCCACTCCAGTTTTTAATGGGTAGTGAAGACGCGGTTGTGCCGGTCTCTTTAGGCGCTGCGATGCAGGCCCTTCAGCCTTCGGCTCAGCTGGATGTGATTGAGGGGGCGAGCCATTTGCCTTTTCTGTCTCATCCCGATGAAACACAACAGGCACTCCACAACTTCCTTCGCTCAAATGGATAAAAGAGAGGTTGGTCGCTCATTTAGCGAGGCGGCCGTCAGTTATGACCGCCTGGCTGAATTACAGCGGCAGGTGGGCGAGGAGCTGTTGTCTCGCCTGGATGGGGAAGCAGCGTCTTTCAGCAATATCATTGATCTGGGTGCAGGAACCGGTTTTTGTGCTGAGAAGTTAGCGCAACGGGCGGCCGTTTCAAGGTTACTTGCACTCGATATTGCTCCCGGAATGCTTCGACAGGCGCGTGAAAGAATGGCGAGTCAAGGTAACGTTGATTTTTGCGTTGGGGATGCCGAGCAGCTGCCTGTCGGTTCAGCGACGGTTGACCTGTTGTTTTCCAATCTTGCTATACAGTGGTGTGATAGTGATCGGCTCTTTGAAGGTTTTTATCGTGTATTAAAAAAAGAGGGGCTGCTTCTTTTTAGCAGCTTTGGGCCAGAGACACTTCGAGAGCTAAAAGTAGCCTGGAGTCATGTTGATGGTCATCAACATGTGAATAAATTTAGTGAGATAGATCGGCTGGAAAGATTAATCAGGGAGGCCGGTTTTAAAGCCTGTTCGGTTGAGCGTGTGCAGCTCAAGCGCCATTATGGAAGTGTCTTTGAATTGATGCGAGAGCTTAAAGGAATTGGTGCACA
>QNFJ01000087.1 GCA_003646305.1 Gammaproteobacteria bacterium
ACTAGTGCAGCAATTTCAAATCCTCCCAAATGCTGCAAAATCGAAAGTGGCGATGAAAGCCTCTCTCGATGCCGTTCAAGTGCCCGCTCAATCACCTGCTGCTTCCTCAACTGCCCAGCCTGGTCTACACCTGTTCCTGAACCGACTAGTGCCTCAGGTGATCCATTTAACAGGGCACAAGCGAGAGCGCTCGCGCTGGTTGTATTGCCAATCCCCATTTCACCACCCACAAAAAGGGTCGCTTCAGCGGCAACTGCACGGTCAACCGCATCACGCCCCGCTGCAAGAGCCAAATTACATTGTGATGAGCTCATTGCTGCATTCTGCACAAAATTTGCGGTCCCTTCACCAACCGATGCTTGTATAACACTAGATAACGAAATCGAACCGCCCTTAACGCCAACATCAACGACCTCAAGTAATGCAGACTGCTGTTTCGCCAACACACTGATTGCTGCGCCACCCGCGACAAAGTTTGCCAACATCATCTGCGTCACCGATTGCGGAAAGGCGGAAACACCTTCCTCAACCACACCGTGATCTGCTGCGAAAACAGTAATCTGTACTTTCTTTATCGCCGGATCAACCCGCTGCTGCATGGAAGATAACCTTACCGCAAGTGCTTCAAGTTCGCCCAATGAACCTGGCGGTTTAGTGAGCTGTCCTTGTCGCTCAAGTGCTTTACGGCGAAATTCTAATGATATTGGTTTGATTGGCTCTTTAATCCATTCCATCATCTTAACCTTTTAATTTCTGTGGTAGCCCAGCTGTCACTAATGTCACCTGATGGCTGATATTTGCTAGCGCTTGATGGAGCCAACCTGCCTCATCAATAAATCTTCTAGCCATTTCATTGACGGGGATAATCCCTTGCCCCACCTCATTGGAAACCAGTAAAACATCAGCCTTAAGTGTTGGTAAAACTGCGACTAAAGCAGCCTTCTCTCTCTCAAACTGCTCCTTATTTACCCCTTCTGAGCCAGAAAAGAGAATATTACTCAACCACAACGTCAGGCAATCTACCAATAGCAACCTTCCATTAGCATCATTTTCTGTAAGTTTGGCGGCCAACATCACTGGCTCTTCAATTGTTTGCCAATGACTGGGCCGCTCTGCCTGATGCTTTTTAATTCGCAAAGCCATCTCCTGATCATCCGCACCGGCTGTCGCCAGATAGAATACCTCACCATCAAATTCTGAAGCACGCCTCTCTGCATAACGGCTCTTGCCCGAGCGGGCGCCGCCAAGAATTAGTTCTATCATCTGAGATTATTATTCAAAAATATAAACGTTGGAATGGTATCAATTTTTACGAAACAAAAACCACATCCTATTGCCATTTCTAACGAAAATCAGAATAATGAAGCGCTATGAGTGACTTTAATCCCGAAGAGATCGACGCGCTATATCGCATCATGGCTGCGCGACGAGATATGCGCCATTTCCTCCCCGATCCGGTTGATCCAGCCATACTGAACAAACTCCTTCAGGCTGCCCATATGGGGCCCAGTGTTGGTTTTATGCAACCTTGGCGCTTTATTCGTATCACCGACAAACCGCTTCGGCAGTCTATTCATAAGCTAGTTGAAGAAGAGCGGATAGAAACCGCAAAAGTGCTTAAAGAGCGAAAAGATGAGTTTATGCGCCTCAAGGTCGAAGGAATCAATGAGTGTGGAGAACTTCTCGTCGTCGCCCTAACCGATCATCGTGAGAAACATATTTTTGGCCGCCGCACACTCCCTGAAATGGATCTTGCTTCGGTCGCTTGTGCCATCCAGAATATGTGGCTCGCCTCACGTGCCGAAGGACTTGGACTTGGCTGGGTTTCACTTTTTTCACCTGAAAAACTGGCCTCACTATTAAAGATGCCCAAGGGCAGCAAACCCATTGCTATTCTTTGTATCGGCCATGTTGAAGCGTTTTATGAAAAGCCAATGCTGGAAAAAGAAAAATGGGCTTCACGACTCAATCTTGATGAGCTGGTCTCAGAAAATAGTTGGCGTTAATTCACCACGAACTGTTTTAAGCGATAAATGGCAAGACCATAGCACGTATAAAACCAGGAGCCTCTTCACCCACGAACTCTTTGTTCGCGCCAGTGACCTTAATCACAGTAATCACCTGGAATCATTATCGCTGATATTGCCATAGACTACCGCGCAGAAATCCATTTCGGGCAACAGTTCAGCATCGAATTGCACTCGATGAACTCTCAAAAAAACTACGATATGCCCTACCGAATATCCTGAAAATAATCAGGCCTGCTTCATCTTTGCCCACCGCTTACATGCTGGGCACTGCCAGTGTAATTCCTTCGCCTGAAATCCACATTCGCAGCACCTATAATTTCTATCCTGCCTTAATTCTTCCGCAATTCGGCATATGGCACTCGTATTATTACTGATGTTCGACTGTAACCTGTCTTCTACTTCTAAGAGTTCGATTAGGCCGTTGACTGATGGTTTTTGAGAAATTTTCTCCATCAAAAACTCAAATGCTCTTTTTGCGCCATCCTGCCTGAAAATTACCTTTCCGTACCTAAAAGCTACTCTCTCCTCGGTATATTTAAGGCTATTTTCCTGTAAATATCTTATTTGTTCATCAATAAGACCGAGTTTTTCAAAGCAATTCATAACAGGATCAAGGGTTTCCGAAAGGTAGCTGGAGTCTTTCTCAATCGCTTTTTGATAACTTTTCAATGCAGCTTGATATTCGCCACTTTTAAACTCAAAATCTGCTAATAATAAATCTGCTCGTATGCAATCTGAGTCAATAGATAATGCCTTATTCAAACAGACGGAGGCTCTTTCTATATTATTCTTTGAGAAGCTTTCAAGTGCGAGTTCGCAATAAAAATGGGATAGAGGGACTTTCCAATCCTGCTTCTTATTTTTCTTCAGGTACTCAACGCAGCCGATCGCTTTCTGCCACTCTTTCTCATCCTGATAAATAACGAGCAGCTGCTCTTGTGCGCTCTGTTTGAAAACGGCTTCTTCAGACAACTCTTCAAACAGGTTTTCAGCGCGATCCAGCAGACCTGCCTTAACGTAATCCATGCCCAACTCAAAAAGAGCTCGCGCACGCTGAGCCTTATTAAGTGATGGTCTCGCGATCAGGTTCTGATGAATTCTAATAGATCGGTCAACCTCACCTTGCCGACGGTAAAGCTTACCTAAAGTAAAATGTATTTCGACCGTTGCGCTATCAACTTCAAGCAGTTTAATAAATGAGTCAATCGCTTTATCATGCTGCTCATTGAGCAGGTGATTCATGCCCTGAAAATAGGCTTGGTCTATGCGGTAGTTCTGTGAGGAATCTGTCTTGCTAAAATGCCTGTATGCTGCAAACCAGCCAGAAGCAGCAGCGACTGGCAGTAACAACGCCAGCAATTCCAGCATGTTAACTCTTTCTGATAGGTAGAGTACGGAGGCTATCTAGCTCCTCTTCACTCTTCTTCAATTTTCTTTTTACCTTGGACAACTCACTTTTTAGCCTAATAAGCTTACCAAACTCAACGAATAATCCGAGTAAAACGCCAACTAGAAGAGCGGCCATTGCGACAAGTGCTAAAGGCAATTCAATTAAACCGTAGTAATAATTCAGCTCTACAGAAGCCGAATTAAGCATTGTAAAGAGAAAGCCAATAACCAATATTATTAAAAACAGTAGGAAGTTAATGATTTTCATTTTCTGGTTATTCCCTTTGTGATAAAGCTAGGTTGATTACTATAAAAGATAGTTAAAAATAGGTACAAAGGTCACCTCGCCTCTATAACTAAAGAGTCTAACCCTCTACCTAATTTTGGTCTTCTCTCGTGATGCATCCACTCTATCCCGCAGCTCTTTTCCAGGTTTAAAGTGCGGTACATATTTTCCAGAAAGAGAAACAGAGTCACCCGTTTTAGGATTACGCCCCATGCGTGGTGCGCGGTAATGCAGAGTAAAGCTTCCAAAGCCACGAATCTCGATACGATCTCCCGAAGCAAGCGATCGGCTCATCTGCTCTAAAATATACTTAACTGCAAGCTCTACATCTTTATAGGCAAGATGCGTTTGCTTTCTAGTGAGCAGTTCGATGAGTTCTGATTTTGTCACGATTACATTCCTGGTAAACATTAATTAGGGAGGGGCTACTATGCCCCTCCCCATTCACGTCATTATCTACAACTATTTTGAATCTTCCATTTGCTCTTTAAAGATATCGCCCAATGTTGGGGCTTCAGCCTGCTTCTTAGAGTAGCCTTTAATTGCAGCAGCCTCTTCAGCAACATCTTTCGCTTTAATAGACAAGTTCAACGTCTTATTTTTCTTGTCTACACCCATAAATTTGGCTTCAACTTCTTCGCCAACTTTCAGGATAGTGCGAGCATCTTCGACCCGATCACGCTGAATTTCTGAAGCTCGAAGATAGCCTTCAATATTTTCTGCCAACTGGATCGTAGCACCCCTTGCATCAACTTCTTTGATGGTACCGATAACAATACTACCTTTATCATGTGCGGCAAGAAAATCTTGAAATGGGTCGTGTTCAAGTTGCTTGATGCCAAGAGAAATTCTCTCTCTTTCAGGATCAATGCCCAAGATAACAGTTTCGATTTCGTCACCTTTCTTGAAATTGCGAACCGCTTCTTCGCCTGGCTCAGACCAAGAAATATCGGTTAGATGAACCAGTCCATCGATGCCGCCTTCCAGACCGATGAAAATACCGAAGTCAGTAATCGACTTGATGTTACCGGTCAGCTTGTCACCTTTCTTCTGTGTTGCAGAGAAGCCTTCCCAAGGATTCACTTTGCACTGTTTCATGCCAAGTGAGATACGACGACGATCTTCATCAATCTCAAGAACCATAATTTCAACTTCATCAGCTAGTGTGACAAGTTTAGATGGGTTAACGTTTTTATTAGTCCAGTCCATTTCAGAAACGTGAACCAGCCCTTCAACACCCTCTTCAATTTCTACGAAGCAGCCGTAATCTGTCAGGTTAGTCACTTTACCGAACAGGCGTGTTCCTGTTGGATAGCGACGAGCGATATTAACCCAAGGGTCTTCACCAAGCTGTTTAAGACCTAATGAAACGCGGTTCTTTTCAGGATCAAAAGTCAGCACTTTAACCTGAATTTCTTCACCAATCTCAACCTGCTCTGAAGGATGACGTACACGCTTCCATGCCATATCAGTGATATGCAGCAGACCATCAATACCACCTAGATCGATAAATGCACCATAATCGGTAAGATTTTTGACGATACCTGGAAGGATCAGTCCCTCTTTCAGGTTTTTCAGTAACTCTTCTCTTTCTGCGTTGTACTCAGACTCAACAACCGCACGACGAGATAGAACAACGTTATTACGTTTTTGGTCAATTTTAATGACTTTGAATTCGAGATCTTTGTTCTCAAGAAACGACGTATCTCTAAGCGGACGAACATCAACCAATGAACCAGGCAGGAATGCCCGTAGTGCGCCAACATCAACTGTTAGACCGCCACGTACCTTGCCTGAAATTCGACCAATAATTGTTGCATTTTCTTCGAAAGCTTTTTCAAGATCAGCCCATGCCTGGTGTTTTTTAGCTTTATCTCTGGAAAGAAGGGTTGATCCGAGTCCATCCTCGACCATATCAAGTGCCACTTCAACTTGATCTCCAACTTCAACTTCAAGATCTCCTTCTGGCGTCAAAAACTGCCATTTTGGAATGAAGCCTTCTGACTTTAAGCCAGCGCTTACCACTACATATTCGTTACCGATTTCTACAACGGTACCTGCCAACATCGCACCAGGCCGCATTTCGGTTTTTGCCAAACTCTCTTCAAACAACTCCGCAAAGCTTTCGCTCATATTCATATCCTAAGCAGGCTTCCTTTCACGTAACTTCTTGAAAGCCTTAATCAATTAATAAAATTAAAAAATGCCACCGATGTTTTTAAGCTAAACATTCGGCAACCCATCATGAGAAGATCAGGAAACGTTCGTCATAACCATTTCAATAACCTCATTAACAGCCATATCTGATGAGTCAATGATGACAGCATCAGATGGTGCAGTTAGTGGCGCAACGGACCTCTCAGAATCACGTCGATCTCTTTCAATAAGCTCTCTTGTGATCTTTTCAAGATTAGCACTCATTCCCTTCTCTTTCAACTGCTTATAACGTCTATTAGCCCTTTCTTGCGCGCTAGCTGTTAAAAAGAATTTGAATTGGGCATTCTCGAAAACAACGCTCCCCATATCTCGACCATCTGCCACCAGACCTGGCTTTTGAGCGAAATTTTGCTGTTTTTCTAAAAGAGCCGCTCTAACGCCCGGCAGAACCGCAATCTTTGACGCACGGCTCCCACAGCTTTCTGTTCCTATTAGAGCAGAAACATTACTACCATTGAGCATAACCGATAACTCGCCTGAGCCCTCTGCAAGTTCAAAGCAGAGAGTTATCTTTTTTGCTAATTGGATAAGTTGCTCTTCATCATCCAGCGCGACATCTTGTGCTGTTGCCGCCATCGCCAAACATCGATAAATTGCGCCACTATCTAAATAGTGCCAGCCTAAACGGCTGGCAACCGCACGGCTTACTGTTCCTTTGCCAACTCCACTAGGGCCATCAATCGTAATGATCGGTAGATCACGACACATCAATTGAGTCCTTTATCTCCAGTCCCAATGAGGAGGCCAGACTAAGGAACTCCGGAAAAGAGGTGTTCACATTTTCACAGTCATTGATCTTGATCTCACCCGTCGCACGAAGTGCCGCAATAGAGAACGCCATTGCAATACGGTGGTCACCATGTGAGTCAACTTCTCCGCCGGAAAGACTGCCCCCCTGAATCACCATCCCATCATCTGTCGCAGTGGCATTGATACCAAGCTTCACCAAACCATCGGCCATCGCCTGGATCCGATCACTTTCTTTAACGCGCAATTCCTCCGCTCCCGTCAAAACTGTTTGCCCTTTTGCACAAGCTGCCGCAACAAACAACACAGGAAATTCATCAATCGCGAGTGGTACAAGGCTTTCTGGTATATCAATTCCTTTCAATTCAGCTGACTTGATGCGAATATCTGCAACGGGCTCGCCGCCCACAATTTGCTCATTAGAGAGGGTGATGTTTCCACCCATTAATCTCAGAATATCGATGATGCCGGTGCGTGTTGGGTTAATGCCGACATGCTTCAATAAAACATCAGAATCTTGCGCAATTGAAGCACCGACCATAAAGAAAGCTGCCGAAGAAATATCGGCTGGCACATCAATCTCCGTCCCTTTAAGTTTGCCGCCACCACTTAAACAAACCCGCCTCCCTTCTCGCTTAACAGAGTAGCCAAATCCTTCAAGCATTCTTTCTGTGTGATCACGCGTCGGCGCAGGCTCGACAACACACGTTTCACCTTCCGCATACAAACCCGCCAGCAATAGACATGACTTGACCTGAGCCGATGCCATCGGCATTTCGTAACTGATACCTTTTAATATAGGCATATCCTCAATAAATAGAGGAGAGGTACCCTGTTCAGACGTACCAATAACTGCACCCATTAGAGCTAGCGGGTCTGTTACCCTGCTCATCGGACGCTTTGAAAGTGACTCATCCCCCGTTAGGACAGAGCTAAAATTCTGCCCGGCCAAAAGACCCGACAAAAGCCGCATTGAAGTACCCGAATTACCTAAATAAAGCGGCTCTTTCGCACCCTTTAAGCCTCGCTTTCCGACACCGTAAATGGTCAATTCACCACTATCAGAGCGCTCAATTTTTACACCCATCGCTCTAAATGCAGCCAGCGTTGCTAAAGCATCCTCGGCCTCTAGAAACCCCCTGACTTTTGTCACCCCTTCAGCGATCGCGCCCAACATGATCGAGCGGTGAGAAATGGACTTATCACCAGGAACTCTAATAGCACCGTTAAGTGCACCGCCTGGTGCGACAGAAAAACCTTCGTTTGTCATGGAAAACCTGTATTTTTTATTGATTATCAGACTGATCTAGAAATTGCTGCCGTGTCTGCTTTGCCCGTTTAAACAGCGTCAACAGATCACCCTGCTTCTGCGCTTTCAACATTTCTGAAACTTTCATCAACTCCGATGAAAATTGATCCAATAGAGGGATGATCTCCTGATCATTTGCTTCGCATATATCCGCCCACATTCGCGGATCACTTGATGCGATGCGGGTAAAATCTCGAAACCCCCCCGCTGCATATTTTAAAACCTCTCTCTGCTCATTTTTCTGACCAAGCAGATCAACGAGTGCATAGGCTAGAAGATGCGGTAAATGGCTGGTTTCCGCCAGAACCCTATCATGGTGAGCTGGCGTCATTATAGAAACTTCTGCTTCTACTTTTTGCCAGACTTTTTGCACCTTTTCCAGAGCCCATTCATCGCTCTTTTCTAATGGCGTTAAAATAACCTGCTTCTCTCGAAAAAGATCCACTCGGGAAGCTAATACACCACTATTTTCCGCACCAGCTATCGGATGACCCGGAATGAAATTGCTTGGCACTTCACCAAAAACCTCCGCTAATGATTCGACAACACTCTGCTTCGTGCTTCCTGCATCCGTGTAAACCGCATCACTAGACCAAACC
>QNFJ01000088.1 GCA_003646305.1 Gammaproteobacteria bacterium
CACAGGATGAATGCCTGCAAATTGCCAAAGAAGATATCACCGTCATCACCAACCTGATGGAATCGCGACCACTCTGTGGTAGCCATGCTCTTTTCGAGCAGCTCACACTGGAAATTCAGCCCAGTAAAATATGGCCAACAGCTGACTTCTTCGCTGCAAAGGCGAGCGAGCAGAAAGCTCGCCATGCTAAATACAATGATACCGCCTATAACCTTGAGCCCAATATCAAAGAGGGTCCCGGAGGGCTTCGTGATATCCAAACAATTGCCTGGGTTACACAACGCCACTTCAGCACACGCTCATTTGAAGAACTCGTCAGACGCGGATACTTGATCGACTCTGAATTTGAAGAATTAATGCAGTCACAGCACTTCCTTTGGCGGATCCGATTTGCGCTACATACACACACCGGACGATGCGAAGACCGCCTCCTGTTTGATTATCAAAAACCACTGGCAGACGCTTTAGGTTACCGAGACAACGCAACAGGCATTGCTGTTGAGCAGATGATGCAGCAATACTACAAAGCGATTATGAAACTGGAGCGACTCAATGAGATGCTTCTGCAGCTATTCCGTGAAGCATTGCTTGATGGTCATAAACAGATCGAAATAATCACTATCAATGAGCGGTTCCAGGCCCGAAACAACCTCATTGAAACCGTTGATAGCCACGTTTTCAACCGCACACCCACTGGCCTGCTTGAGATCTTTCTGATCCTCCAGAAAAATGCGCAAATCACCGGCGTACGTGCAGCGACTATCCGGCTAATTCGAGAAAATCTCCACCTCATAGATGATGCCTTCCGTGATAATGAGCAGGCTCAAAAACTGTTCATGGCGATTCTCCGGCAGCCAACCGGCATCACGCACCAACTTCGTCGCATGAACCGATACGGCGTGCTGGCTGCCTATATGCCTGACTTTGCCAATATCGTCGGTCGCATGCAATACGATCTTTTCCACATATACACCGTCGATGAACATACGCTCTTTTTGATTCGCAATCTTCGCCGTTTTGCCCTGAAGAAGCACTACAATGAACTTCCCTTTTGTAACGATATTTTTGAGGTAATTCCAAAACCCGAGCTACTATTCCTTGCGGGACTACTTCATGACATAGCAAAAGGTAAAGGGGGTGACCACTCACTTCTGGGTGAAAAAATCGCCTACCAATTCTGCACAAAGCACCACCTCAGCCAATACGACACGCGACTGGTTACCGGGCTTGTCCGCAACCACCTAATCATGTCTATGACGGCTCAGAGAAAAGACATTAATGACCCTGACGTCATACATGAATTTGCCAAGAAAATGGGCACTGAAGAGTTCCTGAATTATCTCTATCTCTTGACCGTTGCAGATATTCGCGCAACAAACAATTCTCTATGGAACTCCTGGAAAGACTCGTTACTTCGTACGCTTTACAGAGAAACTCGTCGCGCACTCAGGCGCGGCCTCCAAAACCCTTTCGACCGGACGGATGAGATTCAAAGTCACCAGAACCAAGCCCATAATAGCCTGTTAAAATTAGGGCTGGATGAAAAAACGATCAAACGCGTCTGGGCAGAAACCAGTGCAGACTATTTCCTCCGCAACTCAGTTGAGGAGTGTATCTGGCACACACTTGCAATCGCCAGCTGCCCCGATAGCAACTTACCTCTTGTTTTTTTACGCCCTGTCAGCAAACGAGGTGGTGTCGAAATTTTTGTCTATGCAAAAAGCTCCTACGATCTTTTTGCAGTCACCACCGCAACACTTGATCAGTTAGGCCTCGATATCCTGGATGCGCGTATTATGACAACATCAGGAGGTTATGTTCTAAACAGCTTTCAAGTTCTTGAGCAAAATGGTGAGAAAATTGGTGACTTAGTTAGAGAGCACGCAATTAGCTCGAAACTACGCCAACGACTCCTTGCTCCTGAAGATAGCTCTCTCATCGTCACCCGGCGAACCGACAGGCAACTCAAGCATTTCAAAACAGCAACTCAAGTCATTTACCATAGTAGCTCACAAAATGGCTGCACCGTTTTAGAGCTAATTTCAACAAACAGGCCCGGCATGCTCTCTATTATCGGTCAGGTATTTAGCCAATTAAATATTCAAATCAAAAATGCGAAAATTGCAACGATTGGTGAGCGTGCAGAGGATATCTTTTATATCACTGATGTCCATGGAAAACCGCTTGAATCGCCTGAACAGAAAGAGACACTCAAGCAAACCTTGATCAAGTTGCTAGATAAAACGACTTAAGAATAGAAGGTTAGGAAAACAGAAATTTAGAGCTGGGATTATTTCCCAGCCACCGAATCAATACTTCTTCCTAAGGCACCGTAACTACCGCCCACAAACTCAGTAAATCTCAATCCGATACAAAAGTTATCCATAGAAACTCTGCGCGAGGTAACCACCACACATTTTGCCTCAAACCTTTCCTCATCACCTAAACTCGGTAGTTTTATTGAGACCATTAACTCGGCGGGATCCCACTGGCCATTTGGTGTAATCAGGCTCTCCGCCTGACGATCACAAACAAGCTGCAAGCCAGAGCTTGATATATTATCCAACTCAGCCGAAAGCGCTTGCCCATCTTTCAACTCAACAAGAATTGGAGCCGTCAAGGTTATACGGGGATAGTGCCTTTTCTCGATCATGATTTTAAATTTACCACTCAACCAGCTAATTGTATGAATTCAAGCAATTAGCCTATACTACCTTGCTCTTTTAACTGTGCCAAATCGTCGTCTCTTAGACTGACAACCACACCCATAAAAACTCGGCTTATGAACCCCGACCTCGAACAACTTCACCCCTACCCTTTTGAGAAGTTAACCAAGCTTAAAGCAGGTATTGCAGCGCCCAAAAACAGGTCACCAATTGCTCTTTCCATTGGCGAACCCAAACAACCCACACCGCACTTTATCAGTGAAGCGGTTATCAGCCATCTTCATAAATTATCCAGTTACCCGACCACAAAAGGACTTCCCGAACTTCGACAAGCAATTACACAATGGCTTTGCACTCGCTTCAAACTACCCAATAACGCGCTTGATCCCGAGCAGCATGTTTTGCCTGTCAACGGCACACGAGAAGCACTATTCTCATTTGCTCAGGCAGTCATTGATCGCACCTCGCAGCCTCTTATTGTCATGCCCAATCCCTTCTATCAGATTTACGAAGGGGCTGCGCTACTTGCAGGTGCTGAACCTTACTTTATTAACACCACTCAAGAAAACGGCTATCAACCTGATTTTGACACCATTCCCAGCGCTGTTTGGGAACGTTGCCAATTGCTGTATATCTGCACACCCAGCAATCCAACAGGCAGTGTTATCAGCATTGAAGTGCTGCAAAAACTGATACAACTTGCTCAAAAGCACGACTTCATCATCGCTTCTGACGAATGTTATTCCGAAATTTACCCCGATGAAGCCAACCCACCTGCAGGCTTATTACAGGCAGCTCAGGAGATGGGAAACAACAATTTCGAAAAATGTATCGTCTTTCATAGCCTATCGAAAAGATCCAATGCACCCGGTTTGCGATCCGGTTTTGTCGCGGGTGATGCGAAGGTACTAAAACGGTACTTTCAATACCGCACCTATCATGGCTGCGCAATGGCCCTCCCGACGCAACATGCCAGCATGAGTGGCTGGTGTGATGAAAAGCATGTCCTCAAAAACCGCGAGGGCTATCGGCAGCGCTTTAATGCTGTACTTGATATTCTGGGAACTGACCTTGATGTTAACCGCCCCGATGCCGGTTTTTACCTTTGGGCGCGCACACCAATTTCAGACACAGAATTCGCACTTAAACTGTTTCAGCAAGAGAATATAGCGGTCCTGCCAGGCAGCTATCTCTCCAGAACCGTTGACGGCATCACACCTGGGCAAAATCATGTTCGCATGGCACTGGTCGCACCACTTAATGAATGTATAGAGGCTGCTCATCGTATTAAGAATTTTTTAGAACGCCTTTAAAAAAGAGTCGCCACAGAGAACACGAACCGTACAGAGAAAAAATTGATTCCAGAAAATAGCACAGATTACCCACGACAAAAATCACTCTGGCAAACATTTTCGTAACTTCACACCCCTCGTGAGCTTCGTGGTGATAAAGCTGAATTAAACGGAATGGCCTTTTCTTCCTCTTAATGAAACTTATGCTCTTTGAGTATAAAATCCACACCCAATTACTAAACCTGTTTTTCCGGAGACAATATGAACCAACTCGAATCTACTATTAATGACGCGTTTGAAATCCGCGCTGAACTAACACCCCAGTCCGTCTCAGCAGAAGTCAAAGCCGCCATTATTGAATCTATCAGCCTGCTTGACAGTGGAAAAGCACGTGTCGCCGAAAAGAAGAATGGCGACTGGATTGTAAATGAATGGCTTAAAAAAGCAGTTCTGCTCTCATTCCGCACCTCAGATAACCGTGTAATGGACGGTGGATCAAACCGTTTCTACGACAAAGTTGAGACTAAATTCTCAAACTACTCACCCGAAGATTTTCAAGCAGCAGGCGTTCGGGTTGTCCCACCTGCAACGGTCCGTTCTGGCTCATATATCGCCAAAAATGTTGTCTTAATGCCCTCTTACGTCAATATCGGCGCTTATGTTGATGAAGGGACAATGGTTGATACCTGGGCTACTGTCGGCTCTTGCGCGCAAATTGGTAAAAATGTTCACCTCTCAGGCGGCGTTGGTATTGGTGGTGTTTTAGAGCCACTACAGGCTTCACCAACCATCATCGAAGATAACTGCTTTATAGGCGCTCGCTCAGAAGTGGTTGAAGGGGTCATCATCGAAGAAGGCGCGGTCCTATCAATGGGTGTTTATATCGGACAAAGCACCAAAATCTTCAACCGTATGACGGGTGAAATCAGCTTTGGCCGTGTGCCAGCAGGTTCGGTTGTTGTGCCTGGCAGCCTCCCTTCAGAAGATGGCAGCCACAGCCTTTACTGCGCAGTCATCATCAAACAGGTTGATGCCAGAACACGCGGCAAAGTCGGCCTTAATGAACTGTTAAGAGACTAACTTGAATAACCTCTAGAAACGTTATAAGCGCAGCAAAGGCAAGGCAAAACTTGCGAAAAAGCGCAGTTTACAATTGGTAAATGAGTATTTTTTTAACGCAGTATTTGCAAGCGCAATAGTTTTATAGAGGTTATTTATGACTACTCTTTACGGAATAACAAACTGCGATACCGTCCGCAAAGCTCGCAAGTGGCTTGAGCAAAATCGAATCGACTATCGCTTTCATGACTTTCGTAAAGATGGCCTGACCCCAACCCAGTTGCTGCAACTTGAGCAGCAGCTGGGTTGGGAAACACTGCTCAATAAACGCAGCACCAGCTGGCGGAAAGTTGATAAAAGTCAGCAAGAAAATATCAATAAAGAAAGCGCACTCGCCCTAATGCTAGACCAACCCACACTGATCAAGCGCCCCGTTCTTGAACGGGAAAATGGCGCAGTGGTCGGCTTTAAAGAAGCCCAATACCAGGAGTTTTTCAAAGAATAATGAGCCAGACTGTCGAACTAGCCAAAGCGCTGATTAACCTGCAATCAGAAACCCCCAATGATGCCGGTTGCCAGGATCTCATCAGCAAACAGCTAGAATCGCATGGCTTTATCCGCGAACAGCTCGATTATGGTGACACCAAAAACCTCTGGCTCAGACGCGGTAACAGCGAGCCACTATTTGTCTTTTTAGGCCATACAGATGTCGTCCCCACCGGCCCTGTCGAATTGTGGAATAGCCCCCCTTTTGAAGCCACCATCAAAGATGGCCTGCTCTATGGCCGTGGCAGCGCCGATATGAAAAGCAGCATCGCAGCAATGATCACCGCCTGCCAACAGTTTGTAGAACAACAACCCGACCACAAAGGCTCCATCGCTTTCCTCATCACCAGTGATGAAGAAGGCCCCGCAACCGATGGCACCGTCAAAGTAATCGAAGCCCTCACCCAACGGGGTGATAAGGTCGACTGGTGCTTAGTCGGTGAACCCTCCAGCGATCAGAAACTGGGCGACGCCATCCGTGTTGGCCGACGCGGATCACTGAATGGCAAGCTAATCGTCAATGGCATTCAAGGCCACGTTGCCTACCCCCATAAAGCTGAAAATCCCATTCACCGCTTTGCCCCCGCACTTGACCAACTGGTTAATGAAACATGGGACAATGGCAATGAATTCTTCCCCGCCACCAGCTTTCAGATTTCCAATATCAAAGGCGGTGCCGGTGCAGAAAATATCATCCCCGGCAATCTTGAAGTAGACTTTAACTTCCGCTACTCCACAGAACTCACCGCCGACCAAATCAAACAACGGGTCGAGACAATCCTCCAAAAACACAACATTAATTACGACCTAAGCTGGCGACTCTCCGGCGCACCCTTCCTCACAACTGAGAAAACCCTGATCAACGCCACCCAAGCTGCACTATTTAACGTAATGGGAGCAGAAGCCGAAGCCTCCACCGCAGGAGGTACCTCTGATGGCCGTTTTATTGCTCCCTACGGTATAGAGGTAGTTGAACTGGGGCCAATTAATGAAAGCATTCACAAAATCAACGAGCATGTACTGGTTAAAGATATTGGATTGTTGGCTGATATTTATCGGGTTATATTGGAGAGGCTGCTGGTACTTAAATGAGAAATATCTACTCGTTTTAACACTAAATCACCATAGCACCCTTCTCTCTTTAGCTATAACTGATCAGCCGGGCTCACTACCGGCGGCAAACCAGGGCGATTCATCACATGCGTGTAAATCATCGTAGTCGAAACATCCGCATGCCCCAAAAGCTCTTGAACAGTTCGAATGTCAGATCCCGCCTCCAACAGATGAGTCGCAAAAGAATGGCGTAATGCATGGCTATTAACCTGCTTGGGTATCCCAGATTTCCTTGCCCCCTGCTTAATCGCCTTTTGCAAAGAAGTCTCATGAAGATGATGACGCCGAGTCAGCCCACTTCTCGGATCAACGGACAATCGCGAGGAAGGAAAAACATATTGCCAACCCCATTCACGTGCAGCATTGGGGTATTTAGTAGCCAACGCATTCGGTAAATAGACCTCACCATAACCATCAGCCAAATCACTTTTATGCACGGCTTTTATCCGTTCTAACTGCTCATGCAATAATGGTGCATACCGTCTCGGTAATGGCACAATACGATCCTTCCCACCTTTCCCATCACGAACCGTAATCGTTCCATAACTAAAATCAATATCCTTAACCCTCAGACGTACAGACTCCATTAGGCGCATACCCGTTCCATACATCAAGCCCGCCATCAATCCATGCACCCCATTCATAAATGACAATAACACTCTCACTTCATCCTGAGTCAAAACAACCGGTAAACGACGGGGCCGCTTTGCGCGCGCAAACCCCATATTTTCTAGTGAGTGTCCTAATACCTGATTAAAGAAAAAGACCACCGCTGTTAGCGCAAGGCTTTGAGTGCTTGCACTCACATTACGCTTAATAGCAAGATAAGATAAAAACCGCTCAACCTCAGCCTCTCCAAGCTTTTTAGCTTCATAGTTAGGGCAGCTATACAAAAAACGTCTGACCCAATGAAAGTAGGTCTGCTCAGTACGAATAGAAAAGTGCCGCAACCTGATCTGCTTAACCAACTGATCTAGCAATACCTGATATTCTGGACTCAGCGAATCAGATGGCAACAATTCATCGTCATTACACGGCGTAACTCAAAGTATGAGCCGGCGAGGAAACTGCTGGCATAATGCGGTTCAAGAGCGATTTTTTAGAAGTTTAAAAAGTGAATATTTAAACGGGTTATCATTCATGAATCATCAAGCCGTCATCTCAGCTGTTGAGCATTACATCCGCTATTACAACAACAAAAGGATTAACTCGGCGATTGGATATATAACACCAGTAGTAAAAAGACAATTGTTACTCAATATGGCTTAGAGTCCCTACAAGATTACTTGACCATTACACGGCCAAACCCACAAAATAAGTGGCACTGAGATAATGATAATAATAATTTCTAGCGGCAGTCCCATTCGCCAGTAATCACCAAATTGGTATCCACCCGGCCCCATCACAAGCGTATTGGACTGGTGGCCGATGGGCGTCAGAAATGCACACGAAGCCCCTACAGCAACCGCCATTAAAAAAGGATCATAGTTAACACCTAACTGGCTGGCAATACCGACTGAAATAGGTGCCATTACCAATGCTGTTGCCGCATTATTGATAATATCTGATAGAAACATGGTCACGACAAGAATAATGGTTAACACAAGATAAATCGGCATCCCTTGCGTCAGCTCAACAATACTGCTCGCGATTAAATCTGTTCCACCTGTACTCTCCAGTGCGCGCCCAACAGGGATTAGCCCGCCGAGCAAAACAATAATAGGCCAATCAACATTACGGTAAACATCATGGCCCGGTAAAAAGCCAAATACAGAGTAGAGTAAAACAGCAAGAATAAATGCCCCAATCATGGGTAAAAAGTGGAATGTCCCTAGCAAAATGACACCGACAAAAATAGCTAAAGCAAACGCCAC
>QNFJ01000089.1 GCA_003646305.1 Gammaproteobacteria bacterium
ACACCTGCGGCCAAGCCAACTCCGCCAAGAGAGGCGGCTGCAAAAACACCGGTCAGCAACGAGCCAACAATACCGCCCACACCATGCACAGGGAATACATCCAATGAGTCATCGATTTGTAGCGTCCTTTTAATGTACTGCGTCGCATAAAAACAGACCGTACCGGCAGTAACACCAATCACAAGTGCACCCATTGGTCCAACAAAACCAGAGGCTGGCGTAATGGTGCCCAAGCCTGCCACCATACCAGTCACAATACCCAAAACACTCGGTTTGCCGAACTTCTTCCACTCAATAAACATCCAGGTCAACGCGCCTGCAGCCGAACCAATATGGGTCACTAGCATCGCCATACCGGCAGAACCATCTGCCGCAAGTGCGCTACCGGCATTAAAACCAAACCAGCCGACCCAAAGCATTCCGGCACCTGTTACCGTCATGGTCATGTTATGAGGAGGCATCGGTGTTGTTGGAAAGCCTTTACGTTTACCTAAAACGAGTGCAGCAACCAATGCGGCAACCCCAGCATTAACATGAATAACGATTCCACCTGCAAAATCCATCACACCCATATCGGCTAACCAGCCACCCCCCCAGATCCAATGACAGACAGGCGCATAAACCAAAACCAACCAACCTGTACTAAACCAAAGCATTGAGGAAAATCGCATTCTTTCTGCGAAGCCCCCAACGATCAACGCTGGCGAGATGATTGCAAAGGTCATCTGAAACATAAAGAAGACCGACTCAGGGATATCTCCCACCATGCTGGTTGCACTTTCCGGCCCTTTAAATGCACTGGAGAGGTCGCCAATAAAAGCACCTCCCTCTGCAAAAACCAAACTATAAACACCACAAAGCCAGAGAATTGAGACTAAACAGGTGATTGCAAAACACTGCATCAAGACAGAAAGAACATTCTTACTACGAACTAAGCCACCATAAAAGAGGGACAACCCCGGTATGGTCATAAACAGTACAAGTGCTGTAGAAGTCAGAATCCACGCTGTATTGGCTTGATTCAACTCATCAGCCTGAGCCAAAGAGGGTATTAATGTGCCCAGTAAAAGAGCAATAAAATGTACTTTTTTCATACTAACTATGATTTATTAAATTGCATCCGGCCCTGTTTCACCCGTCCGAATACGAACAACCTCTTCCAAAGGAGAGACAAATATCTTACCGTCACCAATCTTACCTGTTTTTGCACCACTAACAATTGCCTCAATCGCCTGTTCAACCATCTCTTCACTGATCGCAATTTCTAGTTTTACCTTCGGAAGAAAATCAACAACATATTCTGCCCCCCTATAAAGCTCTGTATGACCTTTTTGCCGACCGAAGCCCTTAACCTCGGTAACGGTGACTCCACTGACGCCTATATCTGACAGGGCCTCCCTCACATCATCCAGCTTAAAAGGTTTAACAATAGCGGTAATTAGCTTCATAGCTCTGCTCCAGACTTATTAAATGTTTGTCTAAAAATAAACACTGAAGATTAAATGATTATTTATGTGCTTACAAATCAAATCCGTTAATAGCTTTCACTCATCCCTCAAATAAAAAGGGATGCCGAAGCACCCCTTTCCTGATTGCCTGAAAACTAACAGGCTATCTCATCGGCCTTTACCCACATCGGTAAATTCTGGATAAGCCTCAAGTCCACATTCAGAGAAATCAACACCTTCATACTCTTCCTGTTCGCTGACACGAATCCCCATCACTGCTTTCAGCACCATCCAGGTGATAAAGCTGGCGACAAAAACAAATCCAAAAATTGTTCCCATGCCTATTAACTGCCCCATTAAAGTCGCATCTGGATTCGACAATACCACTGCCAGCAGACCCCACATTCCAACAACGCCATGGACCGAAATAGCACCCACTGGATCATCAATTTTAATCTTATCTATTGTGACAATAGCAAATACGACGATAACACCACCTATTGCACCGATAATCGTTGCCAACAGAGGTGTTGGTGTTAAAGGCTCAGCCGTAATGGCAACCAAACCGGCTAGTGCACCGTTAAGAGCCATGGTTAAATCTGTTTTACCAAACAACATACGTGCAGCAGCCATCGCAGCAATAACACCACCCGCAGCGGCCATGTTAGTGTTAACAAAAACCAATGCAACTGCGTTTGCTTCACCCACATCTGATAATTTTAGCTCTGAACCACCGTTAAAGCCGAACCAGCCCAACCATAGAATGAATGTTCCGAGTGTCGCCAAAGGCATGTTACAACCTGGAATGGGGTATATCTCGCCATTTTCGCCGTATTTACCTTTACGTGCGCCTAGCAGAATAACGCCCGCCAATGCAGCCGTTGCCCCACATAGATGTACAACACCTGAGCCCGCGAAATCTAGAAAGCCCATCTCATCAAGGAAGCCACCGCCCCATTTCCAGTAACCCTGAAGTGGGTAGATAAAGCTGGTCATCACCACTGCAAAAGCAAGGAAAGACCAAAGTTTCATACGCTCAGCAACCGCACCTGAAACAATTGACATCGCTGTTGCAACGAAGACCACCTGAAAGAAAAAGTCTGACATTTTGGAGTAGTAAGGTGCACTATCACCTCCAGCCAGCACTTCTGCCGCTGTATTATCTCCACCTAGCAGAAAGCTGATGCCAGGCCAGAATGAGCTCACTGCTTCGCTCGGGTACATGATGTTATAACCGACCAACATATACATGATACAAGCGATTGCAAACAGTGAAATGTTCTTAATCAGAATCTCAGCAGTATTTTTGGCTCTAACCAAACCTGCTTCCAACATGGCGAAACCAGCCGCCATCCACATTACTAACGCACCACTTACCAAAAAGTAAAAGGTATCCAGCGCGTAACTTAACTCTGTTACTTTATCCACACTAAATCTCCGAAATTATTTAACTATGGTTAAGATGCCTACAACGCATCCCCACCTGTTTCACCCGTACGAATCCGAATAACCTGCTCCAGAGTCGAAACAAAAATTTTTCCATCACCGATCTTGCCGGTGTTAGCCGATTTTGAAATCGCCTCAATCACCTGATCCAACTGTTCGTCTGAGACCGCGATATCGAGCTTTACTTTGGGTAAAAAATCGACCACATACTCTGCACCGCGATACAGTTCTGTATGCCCCTTCTGCCTACCAAAGCCCTTTACTTCAGTTGCCGTAATGCCTGTCACACCAATTTCTGACAGCGCCTCACGGACGTCATCCAACTTAAATGGTTTAAGTACTGCCGTTACCAGCTTCATGTTTAATCCTCTAAATGCTTTTAAAAAAACGGAACTAGAATCCCTGTCCACACAAAAGCAGAAAGCGTGCCATCACTGTAACTCACTGTTTTAAAATAGAATAATAACAACTGATACAACCACCTCGCACCGATAAAGAACGTAGCAAAAGCTCCTTGCACCATTTTTGTGCGCCTATTCATCATCCCTTCATACTGGACGCTTACTCAATGGTCAGATATGCTTCTCGAATGATAAAAACTGAACTCCTCGACGAAATGGCCGAGCGCCTTTCATCCACACTCCCTCCCGGCCTTAAACAGTTTCAATCAGAGATGGAGAAGAACTTCCGAGCTATTATGCAAGGAGCTTTCTCAAAAATGGATCTTGTCTCACGAGAAGAATTTGACGTACAAAATGCTGTACTCGCACGAACTCGCCAAAAGCTGGAGCAGCTAGAGAAACAGCTCGATACGCTAGAACAGCCGCTCAGCAAAAAAGAATAAGCTAAAACACAAAGGAAAGGATTCCATGTCACTCGCCATCGCATATAGTCGTGGAAAACAGGGCATAAGCGCACCTTTAGTCTCTATTGAAGTGCACATCACCAATGGCCTGCCCGGGCTATCAATTGTTGGCCTTCCTGAGGCAGCCGTGCGCGAAAGTAAAGACCGCGTTCGCAGCGCTCTGATTAACTCACACTTTGAGTTCCCCCCTCGCCGCATTACCATCAATCTCGCACCCGCCGACCTACCTAAAGAAGGTGGCCGGTTTGATCTGGCAATTGCCTTAGCCATTCTCGCCGCATCAGGGCAAATCGATTCTGGCTCACTTAAACGGCACGAATGTATTGGCGAACTTTCACTCAGTGGAGAATTACGCCCTGTAAGCGGCCTTCTGCCTGCTGCGCTACAGGTTCGCGACAGCGGTCGTTGCCTGATTGCACCTGAAAGCAATCTCCACGAGATCCAATTGATCGACAATATAGAAGCAGTCGGCGCCCACCATCTCCTCGATGTTTGCGCCCACCTGAATGGCCAACAGCGAATTTTAGCGCGCCCTCAAGAAAAGTCAGTAACGATTGCAGACAAAACCGATTTCAGCGAGGTTCAAGGGCAGCAACAGGCAAAAAGGGCTCTAGAGATTGCTGCCACCGGAAATCATAACCTGCTTATGATCGGGCCACCCGGAACGGGTAAATCGATGCTCGCTGAAAGATTCCCAACTTTACTACCCCCATTATCTGAGCAACAGGCATTAGAAAATGCCGCCATCGCATCAATCAGCAGCAATGGTATTGACCTGAGCCGCTGGCGCAAGCCTGCTTACCGGTCACCCCATCATACCGCCTCAGCCGCCGCGCTCGTCGGTGGGGGCAGCAACCCGATGCCAGGAGAGATTTCTCTCGCACATCACGGCGTTTTATTTCTTGATGAACTACCGGAATTTGATCGAAAGGTACTGGAAGTTCTGCGAGAACCATTAGAAACCGGCAAGATCACCATCTCACGAGCCACACGCCAGACAGACTTCCCTGCTCGTTTTCAGCTTATTGCCGCCATGAACCCCTGCCCCTGTGGCCACCTCGGTGATCCATCCGGGCGATGTCATTGCACTTCCGAACAGGTCCTGCGCTATCGTTCTAAAATTTCAGGACCACTGCTTGACCGGATCGATATGCACATAGAGGTACCCCGTATCTCTTACGAAACACTCAGCAACCGGCAAGCTATCCACGCGGAGAGCAGCAAAAAGATTGCTAGGCGCGTACAGATTGGCAGAGAAATAGCCACCAAAAGGCAAGGCACAAGTAACGCAGAATTAACCCCTTCTCAGATCAAACAGTTCTGCCAGCTTAATACTGAGAGCGACCAGATTCTAAAAACCGCGACCGAGAAACTGGGGCTTTCTCCCCGCGCCTATCACCGAATTTTAAAGGTCGCGAGAACTATCGCCGACCTTGCTCAGCATCATGATATTTCTCTCACTGACTTGAGTGAGGCAATTGGTTATCGAAGGCTTGATCGCAAAAGCTAAACGCACCAACTTCGACCACATCCTGTTAATAACAACAAACACTCTTTCCCTGTCGCTTTCACAAACAAACGTTGCTGAGCCTACCTCCCTAACCTCAACGACTTAGCCTCTTTCGAGTAAATTACGCAAATCGATCATCGCCGCATTTGCTCTTGAAATATAGTTTGCCATGATTAATGAGTAATTTGCCGTTATACCAAACCCACGACCATTCAAAACCATTGGTGAGCTAACGCTTTCCTGAGTTGCCTCTAACTCGCGAATAATCTGATGGAGTGATGGTCTTGCATTTTTCTTCTTGAGGATCCCGTCAAAATCAATCTCTATCGCCTTAAGAAGGTGATAGAGCGCCCAGCTTGTTCCTCGTGCCTCATAAAAGACATCATCGGTCTCCATCCAATCTGTTTTAGCAACAAAAACACGCGATGTTTCTGTTGACTGTTTGGCTTCGCTCTCACCGGCCAAATCGGTATTATCCCGAAGCTGCCCAACACTAGCAGAAAGCCTTTGTGACAATGACCCCAGCCTTTTTTCAATGATCACCAAATAACTCACAAGATTATCGGCTCTGGCGAAAAACTGGCCGTCCATTTCTTTCTGATCAGCAAGGCTCTCATTATAGCCTCTGAGTTCTTTCAAACCATCCCTGTACTCACCCTCTGTTGAAGGAAGAATCCATGAATCATTTTGAAAATTAAAGCGAGGTTCTGCTTCTGAAAGATGCTTGTTCTCAACCGACTGAGACTGTGACCGTGAAAAATGGTTACGAAGTGCACCGCTTCCATCACGAAGCATCACTAACACACCATATTCCCAATTTGGTATATTATCCATAAAGACCGAAGGCGGCATCACATCGTTAGAGAGGTACCCACCTCTTTTACCCAGAAGTGTTTCACCAACCTTAATCAAGGTCTCCGTGTACACTTGGCCGACTACTTTTGTCTCTAAAGATTCAGTGCCAACATCAAATAGATCCGGCTCGCTATCCCAATAAAACATCAAACCAAACATAATCAGCAGAACCAATGAAATTGCCGAGATAATCACTTTACCTTGATCACCTATTTCATCCCGAACTTGAATTAACTTTTCAAACATTGATTTACCCTTAGATTAAAAATTGACTGCTTTAATAGCGCCATGCGCCCCATTTGGGGTAGACACTCAGCTAAGCGGCTCCCACATTGGAAATGACTGCTAACCCCTTGCCCTTTAGAAAGTTAAACGCATTCAAAGCGCTCCGTACATACGCTTTATTTTACGCGCTTTTAGGGGCGAGTCCCTTATTGATTAGACTTTATTAATACCAATACCAGCAAAAAGCGCATTAAATCACTCTGCCGATCGCATAAATGATTGAACAAGATTGCGCACAACCTGCCTTTTTGCAGATCAGGCCGTGACATTATCTATCGGAACTGGTTAAACCAGCAAACCACTTTGTTTTTTGGCTCACTTTCTAAACTCAACTAAAAAACACTCGTAACATTTTCTCCCACACCATACAGCCCTCCCAGCTCATAGCCAGCATCAATCCCCCCATAATGGCAACTCTCTCTTAAATTTGATCGCGAAAACCAGGAAGCCTTGAGCAGACAACACAACAAACCTGCTAAAATCTGCCTCTTTTTAATAAAACCGACCTGTGAACAACCTCAACCCCCAACAGCTTGCTGCGGTTAAAACAATCGACGCGCCACTTTTAGTTTTAGCCGGCGCGGGAAGCGGTAAAACAAGCGTGATCACAGAAAAAATTGCCTGGTTAATCGGCCAAGGGTTGCCAGCAAGACAGATTGCCGCAGTGACCTTCACCAACAAGGCTGCTCGTGAGATGAAGGCTCGTGTTGGCAAACTGCTTAAGGGCGATCAAACTCGTGGGCTTCGCGTCTCGACATTCCACTCTCTAGGCCTGGATATCATTCGCCACGAAAGCAAGACGCTCGGCTTTCAGGGTGGTCTTTCAATTCTTGATGAGCAGGACAAGCTCTCCATTCTTAAAGAACTGATTAGCCACGCCTCGGTGACATTCGACCCTGACCTGATCGACCGTTATTCGTGGCAAATTGGTGACTGGAAAAATAGCGGCATCACACCAGAGAAGGCTTTATCCATTCCACAAAATAGCGAAGACAGTCAACCTCTCGCCTACGCAGCGACACTTTATGAAGAATATAGCCGGCAGCTAAAAGCCTACAATGCAGTCGATTTTGATGACCTTATTTTCCTGCCCGTTTTACTGTTTGAAGAGCATCCAGAGCTGCTAGAGCGGTGGCAAAATAAAATTCGTTACCTGCTGGTTGACGAATACCAGGACACCAATCAAACACAATATAAATTGATCAAACAACTTGTTGGAAAACTGGGCAAACTCACCGTTGTGGGTGATGATGACCAGTCAATTTATGCTTGGCGCGGCGCTCAGCCTGAAAACCTTTCTCTGCTTCAAAATGACTTCCCACGACTAAAGGTTGTTAAACTTGAGCAAAATTATCGCTCAACTCGCCGCATTCTCCGTGTTGCCAACCAGCTAATCGCAAACAACCCCCATCCTTTTGAAAAAAAGCTCTGGAGCGAACTTGGCGAGGGAGATCAATTGCAAATAATCCCCTGCAAAAATGATATCCACGAGGCTCAACAAATTGCCTCTGAGATCATTCATCACAAATTTAAAGTCGGCGGCCAATACCACGATTACGCCATCCTCTATCGCAGCAATCATCTTTCACGCCCACTCGAAAAGGCACTGCGTGAAAACAATATCCCCTACCACCTCAGTGGTGGCACCTCCTTTTTTGGCTACACCGAGATAAAAGATCTACTTGCCTACTTCCGCCTTCTGATTAATCCCGATGATGGCAGCGCCTTTATCCGCATCGTCAACACACCAAAACGCGAAATCGGCCCAGCAACACTTGAAAAGCTCGGCCATTACGCAAATGGCCGCCAAATCAGTCTATTTGACGCCTGCTTTGAGTTCGGCCTTGAACAAATTTTGCCCGAAAATTCCATCCGAAAATTACGCCAATTTTGTGAAATGATCGTTGATGTAGCAGACCGTACAAAACGAGGTGATACGCTCACTGTACTTGAAGAGTTTCTCACCACAATCCATTATGAATCGTGGATTAAAGATAACAGTCCAAACGACAAGGCAACCGAGAGAAAACTCGCCAACATCAATGAACTCATGGCGTGGCTCAAACGGCTACT
>QNFJ01000090.1 GCA_003646305.1 Gammaproteobacteria bacterium
TGGTGAGAACTTTATCTATTTATGGGGAGAAAAGGGCAGTGGCAAAAGCCACCTTCTGAATAGTTGTTGTCAGTGGGCAAGCAGCCAGAATCGTGATGTTCGGTTATTACCGATGCAACAGCTGCTTGAAATGGCCCCTGAACTGCTCGAAGGGTTAGCGGGAATGGAGATTCTTTGCATTGACGATATCCAGTTGGTGTGTGGGAAATCCGATTGGGAAGTGGCTCTTTTTGATCTGTTTAACCAGCAAAGGGCGAGTGGGAAACAACTAATCATCGCTGGAGACTGTCCGCCAGCAAGCCTCAATTGTGACCTGGCCGACTTGCAGACGCGGCTCTCGTGGGGCATTACGTTGGCCCTTAAGCCCTTTAATGACGAAGAGCAGCTTGAAGGCCTGATCCGGCAGGCGACCGCTTTAGGAATGGACTTTGGCCCAGAGGTGGGGCGCTATCTGTTATCAAGATTTCCACGCGATCCCGCCTCATTAAGCAAGATGCTAGAAAAGCTGGATCAGGAGTCCATCGCCGCACAGCGACGAATCACAATCCCCTTTTTGAAGGGAGTTCTTGAAACTACCGAGTAATAATTTTCTTAAACCGATTTGTCAGGGTGATTTCTCAGCAATTGTCCAGTAGGCATTTAAAATGCCGATCGACTCTACAAACTGATCGTATTCCACTGGTTTTAGAATATAGCCGGAAATTTCGAGTTCAAAGCTCCGGTCAATATCTTGTTGCTCCAGAGATGAAGTGAGCATGATAACTGGAATATCATGAAGTCCGATCTGTTTTTTAATTGTCTTTAGAAACTCGAGTCCATTCATCTTGGGCATATTGATATCGAGCAGAATAAAGCAGGGGAGATCTAAATCTTCAGCATTGAGATACTCAAGTGCTTCTTCACCGTTATGAGTAACCACGAGTGGATTGAGAACATGCAACTGCTTGAGGCTGCGTTTAACTGTCATTACATCGACCTGATCATCTTCAACTAGCAGAATCGGTTTTATACGGTTAGTCATATTTAACGGGCTTTTCTTTAGGGATGGTGAAAAAAAACTGGCATCCCTGCCCGGTTACGGATTCTATCCATATACGTCCTTTCCAGTTTGTAACAATTTTTTCAATAATACTCAACCCGATACCTGTTCCTGTGGACTGGTCTTTGGGTGACAGGGTTTGAAAAAGCTGAAATATCTTTTGCTGGTATTTTTTCTCAATACCGGGGCCATTGTCCGCAACACAAAATTGCCATTCTGTTGGCTTTGGTTGATACGAGATAGTGATCTGCATGCGCTCTTTATCGTTGTACTTTATGGCATTGTCTATCAGATTCTGGAAGACTCGAAACAACCTTAGTCTTTCCCCTTGGACTATGGGTAAATTTTCCTGAATATCAAAGTAAACATTTTTGGCAGGAGAAAGCCCGTCAATCACATCATTAAGCAGCTTTTTTATATCGACCGATTCACGCGGTTCTGTCAGTCGTCCAACCCTAGAATACTTCAAGATACCATCAATCATTTCATGCATTCGTCGAGCGCGGCTCTGGAGAAGAGATAACTGTTCCCGGCCGTCACAATCAAGAGCCTCGGCATAATCTTCAGCGATCCAGCTGGAAATCTGGTTAATGGCGCGAAGAGGTGCTTTTAAGTCATGAGAGACAACATAGGCAAAGTTTTTAAGTTCTTCATTGCTTTTATTGAGTGACTTGGTTCGTTCTGTCACGCGCTGTTCGAGCTTATCATTGAGTTTTTGAATCTCCTCCTGACGTTGAGCCATATTGCGGATAAGAAGGCTATTTTCCAGGGTGATAGAGGCCTGCGCTGCCAGAGTCTGGGCGAGTTCTATTTGTGTGGGTGTGAAGACTGATTCGATCAGGCTATTTTCGAAATAGAGGATGCCGAGTACCCTGTTTTGTTTTATGAGGGGCAAGCAGAGGAGTGATTTCAACACCTGTTTTTGCACGGTATTATCGGTTGTAAAAGCGCCTTCTTGTTGTGCATTTCCCAGCACGACCATTTCGCCTGTGCGCAGTACATAGTTGATAATGGCATCACTCAGGTTTTCATGATTAACCCGCTTGTTACGCTGCATTTGTACTTCAACCCGGTGTTGCTTGGAGGCTTTGGCAATGATGCTGAGCATGCCTTTTTCTGCGATCAGGAGATAGCCCGTTTTAGCACCAAGACGTGCCATGATGGATTGTAGGATTGTCTTAATTAGTGGCTCGAAATCGGTTTGCTGAGTAATGTTTCGGGTCGCCTCTGTGAGGTAGGTTATATCCAGCCGGTTTTCGAGTGAGACGGCTTGCCGTGCCGGCTCACCCTCATTGCTGAGAAGGAGGTTAAACTGTTGTTCAATCTGAGCCTGCTTAGCCCTGGCGCCACATTGCAGATAAAGTGATTGTGCTTTTTTGATATGGAATGGCGCGTAACGGTGATGCGCTTTGCTGAGTAGTTTTCCCAAACGTTCATTCAAATAACCTTCGAGTAGGGTGTATTGTGCTTCGTGAGCGCTGTCTATGGCGTCAAGGTAGCATCGTCGTGCCTCGCTGAAGTTACAGTTAAGTCCTTCGGTTTCGGCATTCATTAGTGAAAGATAGGGCTTTAAAATAGGGCCGAGGGCTGCCCAGGTTTTGACTCGTTCCAAGCAGTGAGCCATCAGCTCGTTTTCTTGAGGTGTATCATTTTTCGGCTGGGCAAGGCCATTTAGGTATCGGAAGACAAACCAGAGGCGGTTGAGGATATTGTCGCTTAACCCACGAAGATAAGGTTCTGCCTCCTCAAGCTGTCTGCCAGCCGCTTCGTGCTGCCCCAGGTAATAATGGCTGATGCCGCGGAGAGTGTAATAGCTGCCGACTGAAACAACATGTTTATCTCTCTTCCATTTTCTTAGCTTACGCCCGACTTCATCATGGCCTAATCCTGGTCGAGTGTTATCGATAACATCACACCAGCCAGCCAATACGCTTTCGGCCAGCCCTGAAGAGAGATGGAGGTTGAACTTATTGGAAAAGGTGATGCACTCTTCAGAAATAGTAACAACCTGTTCAAGATCTGCTCCCTGAGTGATCAGGTGCCATATATAGGGGGCATAGGAGAGCCCCGCATTGTATAGATCGCCACAGCTTTTGCCGCGGTGAATATTTTGCTCGCAGAGTGTGATGATCTGTTGGGGTGATTGGCGGTTGTGGCTATTGATCCAGAGAACGCCATTAATCCCTCTTGTGGCACCAAAAGTGTCTGGATAACGTTCTGCAAGATCAAAAGTAAGCTCTTCGTAGCGAAATGAGAGGTCGTAGCGATCCTGGTGCTGCAAATAGAGAGCAATAGTGGGAAAGCTATAAATAACCGATGCAGCAATGCCACCAGAAAGGCAGTTCCTGGCGGAACGGATCGCAGCAAGATATAGCTGAGGTATCATGCCCGCCAGATAATAATCGGGTATTAATTCGCTGTAGATGGCTGTTTCGATCTGTGTCGCACGTGAGCTGCTTTCTGGCATGTTGAGAAGCTGGCTCCAGATATCGCTACCTTCGCCATGGAGCTCATCAATGATTAGGGAGGCCTCTTTAAGGGCCTGTTCTTCATTTTTTGGGATCTGGTTGCTGAGATAATCGAGAGCGCGATTTCCCAGAGTGATAGCTTTTCTGAAATTTCCAAGTGAAGAGAGGCTTGCCGTCTGCTCGTAAAGGCAGTCTGCTCTATCTATATCACTGCGCGATTGTTTTAGCAGTGCATCGAGGTACTGTTCTGATTTTGACTGGTTGCCGAGCGCAATTTCGGTCCTGGCGAGCTGTTTATGGAGTGAAAAAAGGAAGTGGTAATCCCTGTCCCAGAGTTTATTGGGATAGAGTTTTTTACTCTCATGAAAGAAATAGTTGGCATTACCCATTGCCAATGCCTCCATAGCAGCCATCCCTGCATGATAGTTAAATTTGGACTCCTCTAACTTGCTAGCCTTGCTTTGATTGGGTAATCGACTATTTGCCAGATGCTCGACGATAGAAAAGAGGTTGGGCAGTTGTTCCAGATTGCTGTCTTTTGGGATGGTGCTAATTAAAGCTCTGGCTATGCGAGCGTGAATAGCCAGTTTCTCTTCCTGACTAATGAAACTGGCAGCGGCCGCTTGAACCTGGTCATGAAAAAAAGAGTATTGATTTTTGTATTGCTGAAGAATGTTATTTGAGAAAGCTTCTGAGAGATCCTTTCGAAGAGTGATGATGTCTGAGTTAGCAACGAGTGCAAGTAGTTCAGAATTAAACCGGGCGCCTAAACAGGCGGCGATTTTCACGAGTTCAATAGCTTGTTTGGGGAGTTTGTGAATTTTCTCTTTAAATAGATCAAGCGCGGAGGCGGGGGTTTTTGCATGCTGAAGCTGCTCGCTATCCCAGTCCCATGCGCCGTCTTCATCTAAATGAAGATGGTGGTAGCTGTGCAGCCATCGCAAACTCTCATTCACAAAAAGAGGATTCCCGGAAGAAGTTTGGTAAATGACCTTTGATAGTGCGTGTGTGCGGGAAGAATAGGTATTAAGAATGTAGGCGGTCATCTGATTAACCTCTCGGATGCCGAGAGGTTTTAAATAGATTTCGAGCAGAGGCTGCTGTCTTTTTTTTATCTTCCTTGTCAGGCGGGAAAGGCGGTGGCTTTTATCAACCTCATTGTGTCGGTAGGCCCCAATTAGAAAGAAGGATGGATATTCGTGTGGGTTATCAAAAATCTGTTCGAGGATTCCAAAGGTCGCGTCATCACACCATTGAAGGTCGTCGATAAAGAGTGTCAGAGGGTGTTTCTTTGAGGCAAGGCAAGCCAGGAAACGACCCATCACGTCATCAAACCGGTTGCGTGCCTCTACCGGAGGAAGTTCGGGTAGAGGGGGTTGTGGTCCGATGATTAACGTCAGATCAGGGACAATGTCAGTAATCAGCTTGCCGCTATCACCTAAAGTATTTCCGATGTTTTTGCGCCAGTAAGAAATCTGCTCACTGTCTTCGCTTAGAAATATCCTGATAAGGTTGCTTATCGCCTGAATCAACGTGCTATAGGGAAGGTGTTTTTTGAACTGGTCAAATTTCCCAGAAGTGAAGTATCCCCTGTGCGTGATGATGGGAAGCTGTAACTCTTGAGTGAGGCGAGTTTTTCCGATGCCAGAAGGGCCAGAAATTAAGGCCGCATGGAAATGGCCAGAGCAGCTTTTTTTATACTCATTTAACAGTTGTTCTTTTTGTGTGTCACGCCCCACCATCAAAGAAGGAATAGTGATTTGGTTGCTGAAGTCCTTTTGTTTCAGAATAAACGGGTGAATTTGGTGCGTACTCTTCCATTCATTCAGGCAATGTCTAAGGTCATGAATAAGCCCGAGAGCCGTTTGGTAGCGCTTTTCGGGTGCTTTTTCCAAAAGCACGGTCGCAATACGACTAACAGGTTCTGGGATGTCTGGTTCTATTGTGTAAGCAGGTGGAGCTGTTTCGGCAAGGTGAGAGTGAATAATCTCGATAGGGTCATCGTTTAAGAAAGGTGGACCACCTGTTAAAAGCTCGTAGAAAACAACTCCAAGAGAATACAGATCAGTTGTGTAGTTAACGGAGTAGTTGACGCGGCTTGTCTGCTCGGGAGAGAGGTATGGAAGATTTTGTGAGCAGAACAGAGGGTCGTAGATGAAGTGACTGGTCTGGTTAAGATCTAGAATTCTGACGTGGTCGATCAGCTGAATTTTCAGGTTGTCAGTATTAATCAGTATGTTGTTAGGGCTAACTCCCTTGTGAATACAGCCAGCAGAATGGCTTTCTGCCAGTTGCTCTGCAACAGAAATCGCCATGTTTAGTGTCTGCTCCAGAGAGGGGCGCGGGTTGTTTTCAAGCCATGAAGTTAAAGAGGAACCGTTGAAATAAGGTGATATTAGAAAAAGACTCTCTCGGCTTGGGTGGTAGAGGCTGGGGATGGGGGTATGTGGCAGTTTTAAGGCGTCTAGTTGCTCAATCTGTTGTTGTAGATGTTTAGCAGACTCAGGGAAACTAGCCTGCTGTTTTATCTTTTTTAGTACCAAAATAGTTGTACTATCTTCTGTCGGAGTGACCTTGAATACAGTTGAGTGCAGACTCTCTCCCAGTTCTTCCAGTACTTTGTAATTGGATAGTATCTTCATGACCACTTATCATTCTCTACCCCTACAAGATAGAGGAATGGCAGGGGAATTGCTATTAGCGGCCGTTAGAATAAAGAGAGGTGATAAATGGCGCGTCCGACAGGAGTCGATTTTGGTGACTTGGATGTCCCAAAACCTTTCACGAGGTAGCGACTCGCTTGATTTTTTTCAAGTTGGTTACTTTTTGAGTGACGAACGCATTGTGTCGATATGCAAAAACATAGGAGTGGGTTTTGGACATGCTTTTACTTGGAGTGGAATAAACCCATGATCTAAATAGAAAGTATATGCTCCCTTATCTGCATCAAGAAACAAGCCATAAATACCAATTTGTTCTGCAGCACCTATTGTTTTTAGCATGGCACTTTGCATAAGAAGTTTACCCAGCCCTTTCTTTTTATAATCCTTATCAATGCCTAACATTACAAGTCGGGAACATGGGATTCGAGAAGGCAAACTGCCTTTAGACAATACTTCTAACTCTGAAGCATCTATTGCAAATGAGCTTAATGTATAGAAACCTATAAATCGATCATTGTTAGTTGTATCAAGTAATACAAAGCATTGACTTAGGTTCTGACGAACTTGTTTTTTAAGACTTCCTGCAACAAATTTATTGATTGTTTTATTTTCACAATCAAATCGTTTCTGGTTATTGTAGGTTTTATCTGGATCGTAGTGTTCTAAAACAATATTATTACCGCTCAACCAAACTCTCCATAGACATTAATTCTTTTAATGCTTTGGTTGGTTTTGCTGGCTTGGTAAGTGCGGCCATAAAATCAATTTGCTCTTGATGTAACAAGCTTAAAGATTGATACTCAGAAAGGACTAATTTAGCGCGGTCTTCAGCTGACGCTAATACAAATGCTGTTAAGTCCTGCCCTGCTAATGACGCGGCAGAATTTAACATATCCTTCAAGCGTTTAGAGGTCTTAAGCTCCATACGAGCATCTTTTAAAGCCAAACTACTCATTGTCTCACCTAATCAATATAAGTTGGTATATGTACGTATAATAGACGTACGCTGACAAATCTGTCAAATGTACGGCTATAATCCGTATGAAAATATCCTTTTGACAAGATAGGTAAGTTTTGTCACGTAATAAACGCCAAAATTCTAATATATTGGATTTTTGTAACTTCAGATGACTGTAGCAGGTTTAACCATACACAATCGCTTGTCACGGAGCTGAGAAACGGTGAATGGTTGTATTTGAGTTAGGGGGTAATGACCTAGCTCACGAGAGAGCATCTTTAATCGAGCCTCCTCTGCTCTTCTTCCTCTTAGCTTAGGGAGAATGTTTTTACTGTAGAGGGCGATAAGCTCATTAAGAGTGGTTTTTTCTGCAAGGGAAGCGTCTTGGAATAAACCTCTTTCCATATTTGCTTCTGTCTCTTTAGTGAATGTTAATGCGCTTTTCTTGTTTGGAAAAGACTTGGTTATGGTTGGGAAACCTACCTTACGAATTTGTGCATGATAGCTGTTACTACGCTTACGAATAGTAGCCATATTGAAACCTCACTGTGGCAAAATTGTGGCAATGAGGCTTATCAGTGGGAGAGTAGAAAGCTGAAACGCTTGCTATAAATGGCGCGCCCGACAGGAGTCGAACCTGTGACCTCTGCCTTCGGAGGGCAGCACTCTATCCAGCTGAGCTACGGGCGCTTTGAGAGATGCATAGGATACTAGTCCATAAGAGTGGAATCCAGTTATGGTTCATAAAAATACAAACGTTTTCGTGTGGCTGGTGTGGCGTTAGACGTTGACGTCCGGTTTGTCTGTTTTGTCCGGAGCGATTGTCCGTTATAATCCCTCAGGTTGATGCGTATGGATTTCGCAGATAGTGATGGATAGGAAGTGGTGAACTGAATAATTCGTTTTTGAAAGAAAAGAGGCGCTTGTGAGTCAGATAGAGTTGAATAAAAAAGTGGTAGCGGGTCTGTTGTTGGCCGCATCAAGTATGGTAATGCTCAGTCAGCCGGTATTGGCTGAGGATGAGATGGATCTTATCGATCGTATTCGCCCCGTGGGGAAAGTTAAGATTTCTGCGGACAGAGATGTTGCTTTGGCTGAAACGCTTACAGTCGAAGCGGCGGAGAAGTCTGCGGAAATTATTGCTGCACCGAGTCCAGTTGTGGACGAGGCTAGCGAGTCGGTTGCCGAGGCCGTTGATCGGGCAGCTGAGGCGCCTAAAGATGCTGTTGAAGAGATGGCCACAGCTGCGAAAGTTGAAGAAACTGCAGCAGAAACGGTTGTGGTGGTCGCAAGTGATGAGCCGGTAGCAAGTGATGAGCCGGTAGCAA
>QNFJ01000091.1 GCA_003646305.1 Gammaproteobacteria bacterium
CCATTTTGATTGGTTATCAATAGAGTGTGAATCAACGGGCACACTAGAAAAAGTGGGGCATAAAATACAATTTACAGGCATACAGACCAAGGCCAAGCTGACCATAGCCTCAGCAGAGCAGATCGAAAAAGCAAAAAAACTGCTCAATAAAGCCGAGGAAACCTGCTTTATCAGCAATACCCTTTCATGCCCAAGTCATCTTGAATGTGACATTGTGATCGCTGACTGACTCACATGCGACAAATCCATAAGCGCTTGAGCGCTTTTTGCCGCTTACTTGTCATATAACTCATCTCTTATTACTGCAGAAGCAAAAAACTATTGAACCCCATCATTGAGAATAGAACAGAAAAGAAAATTGGCTTTTTAGGCGCCACCGCAATAGGCATTGGCGGAATGGTGGGGGGTGGAATTTTCGCCGTTCTAGGAGAGGCTGTATCATTGGCACATGGCGCAACTGCATTAGCTTTTCTCTTTGCAGGTATTGTCGCCATTCTCACCGCCTACTCCTATACCAAACTCTCCGTTTGCTATCAAAGCCGAGGGGGAACTGTTTATTTTATTGATCAAGCCTTCGGTGTTTCCCTTTTATCAAGCACCGTTAATCTAATGCTATGGCTAGCCTATTTAGTGACCATTTCACTATACGCGACTGCTTTTGCCGCTTATGGGCAGACTTTCTTTAGTGGGACAGATCTCGCTGATAGTGAATGGTTAAAGCACCTGCTCATCTCTGTCTCAATTATATTACCGGCTATCATTAACTACGTGAGCGTTTCATTGGTAGAAAAGTCTGAAACTTTTATCGTCTTGATAAAGGTTATATTGCTTCTACTTATTATTGTCACCAGTATCACCCATGTTAACCCCGAGCATTTATCACCGACACACTGGGGAGAGGCCAGCTCAATTATTATTGCAGGAATGATTATTTTTGTGGCGTACGAAGGCTTCGAGTTAATTGCAAATTCAGCCGAGGATATAAAAAACCCTGTACGCAACTTACCCAAAGCATTTTATGGTTCAGTCATCTTTGTTATTTTTCTCTATATCTCCATTGCATTAATCACCGTAGGGACTGTTCCGGAAGATCAATTAATGGCAGCAAAAGATTATGCGCTGGCTATTGCCGCAAAACCGGCTCTTGGAAATATTGGTTTTACCGCTGTCTCCATTGCTGCTTTGCTATCAACTTTTTCGGCCATAAATGCCACTATTTATGGTAACTCAAGGCTTGGTTTCATTCTTGCAAAAGAGGGGGAGCTACCTGCTGCCTTTGCGATTGAAAAGAATAAAATACCCACTGTAGGGATTGTTGCAACAATGCTGTTAAGCATCGTACTGGCTAATTCTATTGACCTCACCGAGATTGCCATTATCGGAAGTGCTAGCTTTATTTTGATATTCTTTATTGTAAATGTCGGCGCACTTAAGCTTTCTAAAAAAATTAAGGGCAATAAAACCATCCTTTTAATAGCCAGCTTAGTGAGTGCAGCCGCGTTAATAACCTTGCTATTTCATACCTATACAACAAACACAGAAGCCATCACTATTTTCCTAGCATTTATCCTGTTCTCATTTATATTCGAGCTAACTTACGGGAATTTTGTACGAAAAACATTTAGTTTAAATCACGCTAAAAAGATTGGCTGTACAAAGTAGGTTTAATAACACCACGGGGGTGTGGAACGGAACAGCAGAGGATTAAACTGTCTGTTGACCAATCCCCCCCCTTTCTCCATTGTTAGCCGTACGTTAAGCGCTCAACTTCAAACTGACCCCAACAACACCCGGATCATTTAATTTTTTGTGCACAGAAAACCCTACCCGCTTACAAAGAGATATCATCACGCTATTTTCAGCAAGCACTTCACCATAAATCTCTTCAATTCCCTGTGCTTTCGCGTAGGAAATGATCCTGCGCATAAGTAATGAACCCAATCCTTGCCCCCCCACAATATGGTTAACAATCAAAGAAAATTCCGCACCATTTCCAGAGGGGTCTCTTATTAGTCGAACAACGGCATAAAGATTCCATTCGGGATCATTCCCTGGATCGGTGACAACGAGTGCCATTTCACGATCATAATCAATCTGTGTAAAGCGAGCCGCCATCAAGTGATCCATCTTTTTAACAATATGAAAAAATCGAAAGCGAATCTCCTCTTGAGTCATTTTTTCAAAGTTTTCAATTAAAGCCGGTTCATCTTCTGGCCTGACCGGACGAATCTTGAAGGTTTGCCCCGATTTAAGGCGCACCAGTTCTTCATATTTCTGTGGGTACGGATGAATGGCCAGCTGATCCGCTCCTGCTGTTTTCTTAATTGAGGCTTTGATTCGCGCATCCAGCACGATCACCCCCTCTTTACTGACCAAAAGAGGGTTAATATCTAACTCGGCAAGGTGGTCTAGATCAACGACCATCTGTGAAAGTTTAATCAATGTTAGAAGCAACGCATCCATATCAATCGCTTCTTGATCACGATAGCCTTTTAGCAATTGATAAACTTTGGTTCTAGAAACCATGTCTTTCGCTAGTTTTAGATTAAGGGGCGGCAGCGCTAGCGCCTTATCATCCAAAATTTCAACCGCTGTTCCACCTTGGCCAAATAACAAGATAGGCCCAAATGTCTGGTCATTGAGAACACCCAAAATCAATTCATGCGTGCCCTTACTACTGACCATTTTCTGTACGGTAAAACCTTCAATCCGCGCATCAGGGCGCATCTCTCTGACCGTTTGTTCGATATCAAGTGCTGCTTGTTGAACCGCTTCTGAACTTCTTAAATTGAGCGCAACACCTCTCACATCAGATTTATGCAGAATATCGGGAGAAAATAGCTTGAGCACAACGGGAAAACCGAGAGCCTCTGCAAAGGCAGATGCCTCTTCGGGAGATTTTGCTAAGTGCGTTTTTACGGTTGGAATCCCATAGGCATCCAAAACCGCTTTGGCCTCAAGCTCGTTCAACCATTCACGCCCTTCTGAAATAACCTTGGCAACGATGCCCCAGGCTTTATCTGAATCGAAGGCCAAATCAGCCGTAAGTGCTGGAGGCGTTTCCATCAAAATATCTTGGTTACGTTTATATCGAACGAGATGCATAAATGAGTTTACAGCCGCTTCAGGTGTGGCATAACTGGGAATGCCCCGCTCTGCAAACAGACTCCGACTCTTCTCCGCTGTCGCACTACCGACCCAACTCGCAAGCAAACACTGGTCACTCTTTTTAGCGACGGTTGAAATAGCCTCAGCAGCCTCTAAACTTGAAGCCACTGCGGTGGGGCAATTAAGGACTAATACCGCATCAACCCCTTTGTCGGCCTGAACAATTTTAAGCGCCTCTGAATAACGATCTGGCCCTGCATCTCCAATAATGTCGACAGGGTTACCCTGAGACCAGCTCGCTGGCAGTTTTTCATCCAACTTTTGCAGTGTCTCTGCCGATAACGTTGCGAGTGTTCCACCCTCTGCAATCAAAGCATCGGTAGCCAATACACCCATACCCCCACCATTGGTCAAAATAGCTAGCTTATCGGCTTTAACAGGCTTAATAGCTGTCAGCGAAGCAGCCGCATAAAATAACTCACGCATGCCATCAACTCTAAGCAAGCCACAACGATTAAACGCTGCTTCATAAACATCATCTGAGCCAGCTAACGCGCCTGTATGAGACGCGGCGGCTTTTCTCCCTTCTGGCGAACGCCCCACCTTAAGCACCACAACCGGTTTGGTACGAGAAGCAGCCCGCGCCGCCGAAATAAAACGACGTGCGTTATGGATTGACTCCATATAAATTAGAATCGCATTGGTATTAGGATCTGCCGACATAAAATCAAGCATCTCGGGAAAACCAACATCACTCATATCTCCCAACGAGACCAAATGTGAAAAACCGATCCCCCGTCCACAAGCCCAATCAATAATTGAGGTGAGCATGGCGCCCGACTGCGAAATGACACCAATTTTTCCTTTGGGGGGCATCAAGTGGCTAAAACTGGCATTCAAACCATTGATTGGCGAAAGAACCCCTAGGCAATTTGGCCCAATAATGCGCATACTGTATTTTTGTGCCTCAGACAACATTTCAGCTTCAAGCTGCCCGCCTTGCTGGCTTCCGCCTTCTGAAAACCCTGCACTAATGACAATGACACTTTTTGTCCCTTTAATACCCAATTCTCCAATTAAATTGGGGATGGTTTTTGCCGGTGACACAATAACCGCCAGATCTGGAACAGCGGGTAACCCAGCAACTGTTGAGAAACAGGGCGTATCAAGAACCTTGTCATACTTGGGATTGACAGCACTAAGGTTAGCCGCAGCCACCCCGCCTGCCAGCAGGTTCTTTATGATAATCTGGCCCAACGAACCTTCACGCCTGCTTGCACCAACCACCACAATTTTCTGTGGTGAGAAGAAGTGAGAAATAGAATCTGTAGACATCATTTATCCTTTAATTTAAAACAATTTTCCATCGGCAATCTGCCTAGAAAATAGTGTACTCCATGGGCTTTACAAAACAGTGAAGAATCAACGTTTTTAAACCATCAAATAATAAACTGATGGAACGCTATCTTTTCACTTACAGCACTGGGCTTAGCAACTTAAAAATATTCTGTATAACTTGCTTATACAGCGGCCTATTTTTCCACTTACTCAACAGCAATGGTTCTGAGTTTTTACGAAAATTTTCCTGCTGTTCTCTTAACTTTTCTGTAAAACTAGAACCATAAAAAATCATATTGATTTCAAAATTCAGCCTGAATGAGCGAATATCAAAGTTACTCGAACCCAAAAAGGCTACCGAATCATCGATAGTCATACTTTTAGCGTGCAGCAATCCTTCGTGAAACAGATAAACATTGACACCACTTTCTAATAACTGCTCGTAAAAGGCACACGCAGCGATGCTAACCAAAAGATGATCTGATTTTGCAGGTACGATTAAATCAACACGCACCCCTTTTAAAGCGGCTGTTTCCAATGCCTCAAGAAATACTTCGTCAGGTACAAAATAGGGCGTTGTAATGGTCACCTGTTTTCGTGCCGCATGTATTGTGGCCACCACCTGTCGCTGATAATTCTCAACAGAGAACAGAGGACCACTAGGTAAAGTCTGTACGGCATCACCCTTTTCAAATGGTGCCTCATCGGCACAGGGAGTTAGTTCTGAGTCATCTAGAAATTGATCATTTTCCGCACACCAATCATCCACAAAGACCTTTTGTAATTCCAGCACGACTGGCCCCCTTAACCTGACCATCAAATCGTGATATTGCAGCGTCTTATACCCATAATCGGCATTAACAATGTTTTGAGAGCCGGTGTAACCAATTTCACTGTCTATCACGACAATCTTGCGGTGATTACGCAAATCAAGTCGCGCCACATAGATTCGAAATAAATTAACAGGCAATGCTTCTTGAACCTCTATACCAACAGATTTTAAGCTAGGCGCCATCTGCCTCATAAAGTCTCGTGAGCCAACCGCATCAACCAGAAGCCGACAGCTAACACCACGCTTAACCGCTCGTTCTAATGCCAACCCAACACGTTGCCCCGTCTCATCCACAGCAAAAATATAGAACAGCAAATGGACATGCTTTTGCGCTGCATCTATATCAGCAACAAGCTGATCTATCACTCTGTCTGTATCAGCCAGAAGCGTTGTTTGATTGCAAAATCGAATCGGTAGAAAACCTAGCTTTTCAGCTAGCGTAACCGCTGGCAAAAAACGTTCCTCTATCTTGGAAAGTTCCTTTTCTCCATCTCTGGCACTTAACTTTCGTACGCCATCATATCTTTCTAATAGTGCTTTGCGCAGCCTAATTCGCCGACGTGGAAGCCTATTCTCTCCGATTAAAAAATATAAAAACAGACCAAGCCAAGGAAGGAAAAAAACAACTAATAGCCATGCAAGCGCTGTCCGGGGGGGATGTCTGTTCACGATGACAAACAGCATCACCAACCTAATCAGCCATTCGCTAACATAGACCGCTAACGACCAGGAGAAAGAGAGACTTTCCTCCATTTATAAATTCCCTAAAAACTTAAACAATCACAAATGTCCTTTAACCCATCTAACAATATCTGCAGAACTCATCGCACCTGGCTGGCGCGCAACCTCTCGCCCATTTTTAAACAGCGCCAAAGTTGGAATACTACGAATATTGAACTGCCCACCAAGCCCTTGTTCTGCCTCTGTATCCACTTTCGCAAACCGTACCTGTGGTTCAAGCTGGGCCGCAGCCTCTTCAAAAGCTGGAGCCATTGCTTTACATGGCCCACACCACGGTGCCCAAAAGTCGACCAATACAGGAATATCGCTTCTAGAGGTCTGTTTCTGAAAATTTCCTGCTGTCAGCCTAACAGGCTGACCACTAAAAAGCTGTTTATGGCACTGTCCACATTTAGGCTGCTGCGCCATTTTTTCCGCTGGAACTCGGTTAACCGCATCACAATGCGGGCAGACGACATGAAATGATTCGCTCATCACTTTTCCCCCAACTGTGTGCGCACAAATGCCAACTCTTCAAGAAGCTCTATGACCAAAGCCGAACCGGCCGTATTGACACCTAAATCACGCTCCATTCTCAATACAAAACGGATACGCCCAACACTAACCCCATGAAACAACCAACTATCACTGTCAGCACCCTGTGGGTCGACTATCCCCTCTTCAACAATTTCTGTGATCTGTTCAACCGATGAATCACAAATTTGGCACAGTTCAACCAGCGTCAGCGGTTTACACTCTTCAACAACTTCACCTGTTAATAGTGACAATAAATTTTTATCCGTCATATCAATCAACCCTCCAAGTGCGCACGAGGATTAAATGCGAGCACTTTTTCCATTTCATGATAGGCAGCCTTCGCTGCGTCAGAATCTGCCGGTGGTAGGGCTATCTGTATAACCACATAAAAATCCCCAGCTTCTTTTCCAGGTATCCCTCGCCCTTTTAGCCGTAGCTTACGGCCAGCAGATGAGTTTTCTGGAACTGTCATTTCTATCACTCCAGCCGGAGTGGGTACTTTTACCTTAGCGCCCAAAGCGGCTTCCCAAGGGGCAACAGGAAGATCAAGATAAACATCTCCGCCTTCAACGCGGTATAGCGCATGTGATCGAAATTCAATCTTAAGATAAAGGTCACCTGCTTCACCTTTACCCATTCCGACACCACCTTGTCCAGCCAAGCGAATATGCTGACCTTGGCGGATTCCCTTGGGGATACGAACATTCAGCTTGTGCTCTTTCAGATAAGGTCGGCCATCTGCCCCCAAAACCGTCTTCTTCAAAGTTATGGTACGACTTGCTCCCTTATAAGCATCCTCCAAGTCGATTACAATCTTGGCGTGACTATCTTCACCACGCATATGAAATTCTCTCTGCGCTTGGCCTTCATATCCACGCGAAGAAGTTCCTCCAAATACGCTTTCAAAAAAATCACTAAACTGCTCGGCATCGCCACCACTATATTCAAACCCCTGATCCCAGTTCGGTGGTGGGCGAAAATCCTCTCCGCCTTTCCAGTTTTGTCCAAGCTGATCATAAGCAGTACGCTTTTCAGGGTCTTTTAGGACTGCATAAGCCTCACCAACCTCTTTAAACCGCTCTTCAGCATCGGATGCTTTGCTAATATCAGGATGATATTTGCGTGCTAGTTTACGGTAAGCTCGTTTGATCTGATCTTGGGTGGCATCACGCTCAACACCCATAATTTTGTAGTAGTCTTTATATTCCATGATCAATCACTTATTTAGTCAACTTCTAACTCGGCTTGATATTCTCCCCGCATCGCCAAGTGGTTGAGGTAAGCTCTCTTTAAGAGCGCTTTCTGCGCCACGAGTTTATTCTCTGTCTTCCCTTGCCAAGCCTGTAAAGCGGGCTGTTGAAGCGCCCGTCCAAAAGAGATACTCAATTGCCATGGTGCACCGGTTACCTGCTGGTTTATCGCATTAAGGTTTGCTGTTGCCTCTTCAGGCAGCTGTCCACCGGAAAGAAAATTGATACTCGGCACTGCGACAGGAACCGTTCGGCGTAACCGTTTCAACGTAGCGGCCGCGACTTCGTCTGGTTCAGCACATCGACATGATTTACCCGGCAAAACCATATTGGGTTTCAGGATCATTAATTCTGGAATAACACGATGTCGATATAACGCATCGAAAACGGCCTGCTGAACCGCTTCGGTCACTTCACCATGTCGATCAATATCGTGGCTACCATCCATCAAAACTTCGGGCTCAACGATAGGAACTAAACCTTCCTCCTGACAAACCGCAGCGTATCGAGCCAGCATCTCGGCATTTGCCTCAATGCCGTGTTTGCTCGGGGCGTGATGATCAATTGCATAGACCTCACGCCATTTTGCAAAACGGGCACCCTGCACTTTATATGCCCGCAGCCGCTCTGACAGGCCGTCTAGACCTTGTGTAATCAG
>QNFJ01000092.1 GCA_003646305.1 Gammaproteobacteria bacterium
GAGTTGAGGTTTTTAACTTCCGCTCGCGTCCCATATTCTTCCTGTCCCTTTGGTCGAACCGAAACATTGGCGTCACAACGAAATGAACCTTCCGCCATATTGCCGTCACAAATATCGATATAGCGCACCAGTTCGTGCAACTTTTTCATATAGGTGACGGCCTCTTTTGCCGAGCGTAAGTCCGGCTCCGAGACAATCTCCAGCAACGGTGTGCCAGCACGGTTTAAATCAACGCCTGTCTGTCCGTGAAAATCTTCATGCAGTGATTTGCCAGCATCTTCTTCAAGATGTGCACGAGTGACGCCGATGCGCTTTATTTCACCATCTACTTCAATATCGAGATGACCAATACCGACAACAGGCAGTTCAAACTGACTAATTTGGTAGCCTTTGGGTAGATCGGGGTAAAAATAGTTCTTACGCGCAAAGACAGAGCGAGGTGCGATCTCTGCACCAATTGCGAGACCAAACTTAACCGCCATCCGTACCGCCTCTTTGTTTAAAACCGGCAGCACGCCCGGCAAACCCAAATCGACCGCACAAGCCTGAGTGTTAGGCTCTGCACCATACGCTGTTGATGCACCCGAAAAAATCTTAGATTTGGTCGCGAGTTGAGCGTGAATCTCTAGACCAATGACAACTTCCCATTCCATATTCAACTCCTGATTACGCGAATTCAGCTGGAACACGTTGATGCCAATCGGTTACCTGTTGGTAACGATGTGCCGCATTTAATAACTGACCTTCTGAGAAATAATTCCCAACCAATTGCAGGCCAACCGGCTTGCCAGCGACAAAACCGGCAGGGACAGACATGGCTGGAATACCCGCCAAATTAGCGCCAATCGTATAGATATCAGAGAGGTACATAGAGAGTGGATCATCCGCCTTTTCGCCAAGACCAAAAGTAGTAGAAGGGGCGGTTGGCCCCATAATGACATCGACCTCTTCAAAAGCCTTTTTAAAATCTTCGCTAATGAGCTTTCTCACCTGCTGTGCTTTCAAATAATAGGCATCGTAATAACCGGCAGATAACGCATAAGCACCAATCATGATGCGGCGTTTAACTTCCGCGCCGAAACCTTCACCTCTTGAGCGGCTATAAAGATCATTTAAATCCGCTGGGTTCTCGCAACGATAACCAAAACGAACCCCATCAAAACGGGACAAGTTAGCCGAACATTCCGCTGGCGCAACAACATAATAGGTCGGAACAGACAGCTGCATATTCGGCAGGCTAATCTCTTTAATCTCCGCACCCAGCTTACGGTATTCCTCAACCGCTACCTCGATGACTTTGGCGACTTCACTGTCCAGCCCTTCATCAAAGAATTCTTTGGGTAGACCAATTTTCAGCCCTGTCAGATCATTGTTCAACCCTGCTGAATAATCGGGCACCTCATTTTCTAATGAGGTTGAATCTTTCTCATCAAAACCGGCCATTGCCTGAAGTATTAATGCTGCATCTTCCGCATCGCGTGTCATGGGTCCTGCTTGATCCAGACTAGAGGCAAAGGCGATCATTCCAAAACGAGAAACCCGTCCATACGTTGGTTTTAAACCGGTAATGCCACAAAAAGAGGCTGGCTGACGAATTGAGCCACCGGTATCCGTTCCGGTTGCAACCGGAACCAGGCGTGCCGCCACGGCAGCCGCTGAACCACCTGAAGAGCCGCCCGGCACACAGTTAGTATCCCAGGGATTTCTAACCGCTCCGTAGTAACTGGTTTCATTCGAGGAACCCATGGCAAACTCATCCATATTCAGCTTGCCCAACATCACCATCCCCGCAGACTCTAGCTGGTTTACAACGGTTGCATTATAGGGCGAGATAAAGTTGTCGAGCATTTTCGAACCACAACTGGTTTTATGCCCTTTGGTACAAAAGATATCTTTATGCGCCATGGGAATACCGGTCAGAATTCCACCCTCACCTTTTGCAATCAACACATCTGCCGCACGAGCCGCGACCAGCGCCTGCTCTTCAGCAATGGTTATAAAACAGTTCAGCGCCTCACCATGCTGTGCGATACGTTGTAGGAAGCCACACGTAAGCTCCTCACTGCTAAAATCACCCGCCTTTAGTCCCGCAGACAGTTCTGTAATGGTCTGATTGTGCATCGATCGATCTCTCTGAAATGTAGATTTATATATAAACTAAGCTGACTGACTGTTATTCAATAACTTGGGGCACAAGATACAAGCCATTTTCAGTTTCGGGAGCAATGGACTGAAACAGCTCTCGCTGATCCTCCTCGGTCACCTCATCCACCCTTAACCGTTGCACCTGATCAAGCGGATGTGCCATCGGTGTAACACCTTTTGTGTCTGCTGCGTTTAAACGCTCAACAAAACCGAGTATTTCCGACAGTTCACTTGTATAGGACTCGATCTCTTCATCCTTAATTTCAATACGTGCCAAATGGGCAATTTTTACAACATCTTCTGCTTTTAGTGACATTCAAAACCCCGTATAAACTCAAACACTTCTCTATTCTGCAAGAATTAAGAAATAATTCCTGTGATCTCCAAAAATATGATACCTGATCCCTTGCCCAAACGGCCACTGCATTGTTAAAGTAGAGGGCTTTACTTAACGCTACAATAATAGGCTCCACTAAGCATGTTCAAACGACTTCGCGGACTTTTCTCAAATGACCTTTCTATCGACCTTGGGACAGCCAATACGCTGATCTATATTCCTGGGCAGGGCATTGTACTCAATGAACCCTCTGTCGTTGCAATACGTGAAGATGGTCCGCGTGGCAATAAAAGCATTGCGGCTGTCGGACGCGATGCAAAAATGATGCTTGGCAGAACACCTGCCAACATTACCGCCATCCGACCTCTAAAGGATGGCGTCATTGCCGACTTCACCATTACCGAGAAGATGCTTCAGTACTTTATCCATAAAGTACACGAAAGTAAGATCTTACGACCTAGCCCACGTGTTTTAATCTGCGTCCCCTGTGGCTCCACCCAGGTCGAACGGCGCGCGATTAAAGAATCTGCTGCAGGCGCAGGCGCTCGTGAAGTTTATCTTGTAGAAGAGCCTATGTCTGCCGCTGTTGGCGCGGAGCTTCCCGTTGAAGAGGCACGCGGATCAATGGTTCTTGATATCGGCGGAGGAACATCGGAGGTTGCTGTTATCTCCCTGAATGGCATCGTCTACTCGGCATCGGTTCGAATTGGCGGTGATCGTTTTGACGATGCAATCATCAACTATATTCGCCGTAATTATGGAACGCTCATAGGGGAAGCAACCGCCGAACGTATCAAACATGAAATTGGCACCGCATATCCCGGCAATGAGGTTCTTGAGCTAGAAGTTAGAGGGCGTAATCTTGCTGAAGGAATTCCCAGGGCTTTCACACTGAATAGCAATGAAATCCTGGAAGCCCTGCAGGAACCGCTCTCAGGTATCGTTGGTGCTGTCAAAGTTGCACTGGAACAGACGCCTCCAGAATTGGGTGCAGATGTCGCCGATCGTGGCATCGTATTGACAGGTGGTGGTGCGCTCCTGAAAGGCCTAGATAAACTCCTCTCTGAGGAGACGGGTCTACCCGTCGTCATCGCAGAAGATCCTCTAACTTGTGTGGCACGTGGCGGCGGTCGTATTCTGGAGATGCTAGATGAAAAAGGGCCAGCTGCTTTTGCTCTAGAGTGAGTTTCACGCAGAGAGGATCTTAGAAAACTAAAGCACTGCACATAACCCAAAGCCCGCCGCCATAAAACTTATCTTCGCAAAAAGAGCTTCTCTGAACAGCCGCCTGCTGATCGGAGTCGTTGCCGCACTCGTGTTAATGATTGCAGATCAACGGCATGAACATCTAAAAAATCTGCGATCAGCGCTATCCGTCATCGTCTACCCCATACAGTATCTGGTTGACCTTCCATTCAAAACTCAATCCGCAGCCTATGAGTCCCTGTCTGAAAGGGCCCAACTTCTAAAAGAAAATAGAGCACTTAAGCAAGAGGCACTAATCCTTAAAAATAGGCTGCTCAAGTTCTCTGCCCTCGAAAAAGAGAATATCCGCCTGCGCGGCCTCCTCGAGAACTCATTTAAATTAGGGGAGCAAGTATTAATTGCTGAGCTTCTCTCTGTCAATCTAAACCCTTACAAGCATGTAGTGGTCATTAACAAAGGCAGCCGTTTTGGCATTTTTAATGGCCAGGCAGCCATAGACGCTTATGGTGTCTATGGCCAGGTTATTCAAGCGAATCCTTTGTCCTCTGAAGTCATTCTAATCACCGACCCCAGCCATGCCATTTCAGTCGAAATTAATCGCAATGGCCTCCGCACTATTGCCGTAGGTAGTGGCCTTATCGATAGGATCGACTTGCCATTTCTTCCAAATAATAGCGATATACAGATTGGTGATCTACTGGTTACCTCTGGGCTTGATAATACTTTCCCTGCAGGGTACCCCGTCGGAAGCGTTACAAGCATCAGTCGCGAACCAGGCAACAGTTTTGCCATTGTGCATGCGCAACCTGCTGCCTACCTTGATAAAAGCCGCGAACTATTAATGATCTGGAGCAATAAAGAACCAATCCCACTTTTCGAGGTAAAAGAGCAACCTGCAACCAACAAAGAGGCCACACCCGGTGAGCAATAATCGAGGAGGACTGGTTATTGTCTTAACGCTAGCACTTGGCCTGGCATTACGAATTTTGCCGCTGCCCGATACATTACAACTTTTAAATCCGGACTGGCTTCTACTTATCTTTATCTATTGGTGTATCACGCTACCCGACCGTGCAGGAATTGGAACCGCCTGGTTTCTTGGTCTACTTGCCGATGTAATAAGTGGTCAACTTTTGGGCCAACAGGCCTTTATTTATTGCCTGATTGCCTATATTTGCCTGCGTTTTCATCAACGTCTAAGACTTTTTCCCATGCCTCAACAGATGGTTATTATTCTTTTGCTGCTCTTTCTTGGAAAAACAGTTAACTTCTGGGTTATCAGTCTTTACAGCCAACCCATTGAAGGCATTCAGTTCTGGATTACACCATTTGTTGCAATCCTCTTTTGGCCTGTTCTCTACCTGCTATTGCGCCAGCTACGCAGGGCATATCACGTTCAGTAGCATGTTTCAAAATGTCACTATCAAAGACAGTATCCGAGAAAATCGTCTTTTCCTTAATCGCTCAACTGTTCTTTTTATTATTGTTCTACTCCTTACAACCGGCCTCATTGCACGTCTGACCTACTTGCAGATTATTGGGCACGAACACTACGCCGACCTCGCCCAGGACAACCGGGTCAAAATAGCACCTCTACCACCCACACGAGGGATAATCTATGATCGAGCCGGAAAAATTCTCGCCGAGAACAAGCCTGTCTTCAACCTCGAAATTACCCCCGAGCAGGTTCCTGATCTAGATGAAACCATTCTGGCTCTTTCAACACTACTCACCCTGGACAAGCAAGTCATCGATCGATTCCATAAACTCCGTAAACGCAGTAAAGCATTCAACAGCATCCCGCTCAAACTGCGCTTAAGCGATGAGGAAGTCGCCTTGTTTGCCGCCAACCGGCCACGTTTCCCCGGCGTCGATATTCATGCCCGCCTCATGCGCCACTATCCATACAAAGAATTAACCGCCCATGTTGTTGGCTATGTGGGGCGCATCAACGAAAGGGAACTTAAATCGATTGACCCAAGAAGCTACCGAGGAACCTATCAAATAGGGAAAAATGGGATTGAAAAAACCTATGAAGCGCTACTTCATGGGAAACCTGGTTATCTGGAGTCTGAGGTCAATGTGCAAGGGCGCAGAATTAATATAATAGAGCGTGTGCTATCGTTACCTGGCGAAGATCTGCACCTGACGCTTGATATTGAAATGCAGCGCCTTGCCCATGAGGCACTGGGCAAGAGAAACGGCGCTATCGTCGCTATCGACATTAAAACTGGAGGGCTTTTAACGTTTGTAAGCAAGCCAGGATATGACCCGAACCCTTTCGTCTATGGCATCGATCATAAAAGTTATAATGCCCTCCAGTATTCGCATGACAGGCCGCTCTTTAACCGCGCATTAAGAGGTCAATATCCACCAGGCTCGACGATCAAGCCATTTATCGGCCTCGCAGGACTTCGTTACTCGGTAATCACGGCAAAACAAAAAAACTTCTGTCCAGGCTATTATCAACTACCCAATTTAGAGCACCGTTACCGAGACTGGAAAAAATGGGGCCACGGCTCCGTTGATCTAGATATCGCCATCACTCAGTCATGCGATGTCTATTTTTATGACCTTGCACTCACGCTCGGCATTGACCGGATTCATGAATATTTAAGCCTGTTCGGCTTTGGACAGCGGACCGGTCTTGATATTAGTGGAGAAAAACAAGGGCTTTTACCCTCCAGAACCTGGAAAAGAAAAGCACGCAATCAAGCCTGGTTCCCAGGAGAGACACTAATCACAGGAATTGGCCAGGGCTTCACTCTGGTCACACCTCTACAGCTTGCCCGGGCGACTGCCATCATGGCGACCCGCGGCATGAATGTTCAGCCTCATATTGTCGATACAATTGGGAGCGGCGTGAATAGTGTCCCATTTAGTCCGCCAGCCACCGAACAGGCCGTCAAAAACCCTCCTCCAAAATCGTCACCCTGGCAGCGAGTTATTGATGCCATGACCCATGTTATTCATGGTGCTCGCGGTACTGCGAAAAGTATCGGAAAGGACATTTCTTATCAAATTGCCGGGAAAACCGGCACAGCCCAGGTCTTCTCTATAGGGCAGGAAGAAGAGTACGACGAGGAAGAGATCGAGGAGAGATTGCGTGATCACGCCTTATTCATCGCTTTTGCGCCAGTAAAAGACCCTCAAATCGCGATCTCTGTTATTGTAGAGAATGGCGGTCATGGCGGCTCGGTTGCCGCCCCTATGGCAGGAAAACTCTTTAAATATTACCTGGGTGATTGACGAAAACCGTGGCTAACTCTCCTTATCATCCACTCTCATTTGACCAGCAGGGGCAGGCGGGGAATCGCTCCCTCCTGCAAAAAATACATTTAGATGGTGCACTCCTGCTAGGGCTATTAACCATTTCTGCTATTGGCTTCCTTATTCTCTACAGCGCCGGTGGTGAAAATTGGGAACTTTTAAACCGGCAACTCGTTCGACTGACTGTTGCTTTCATCGGGCTATTTATTCTCGCTCAAATCCCTCCACATCACTTACAGCGCTATACACCCTTTCTTTTCGGGATCGGTATCCTGCTGCTTGTTGCTGTGCTCGTTATGGGCGAAGTGGGTAAAGGCGCTCAACGCTGGCTTGATCTTGGCTTTTTCCGCTTTCAACCGTCTGAAATGCTCAAGCTAGCCACCCCTATGATGGTTGCTTGGTATCTTGCTGACAGACCGCTCCCACCAAGCTGGAAGCACCTTTTCTTTGCTGCCCTGTTCATCACTATTCCCGCTTTTTTAATCGCACGACAGCCCGACCTTGGAACCGCGTTACTGGTTGCCAGTTCGGGCGTTGCCGCTATCTTTCTTGCCGGCATACGTTGGCGAATTCTGTTTGCTATTATCGCTAGCCTGTGTTCTCTTCTCCCTGTTTTATGGCACTTTATGCGGGACTACCAAAAGCAGCGCGTTCTCACCTTTCTTAACCCTGAAAGCGACCCTCTTGGTGCCGGCTATCACATCATTCAATCAAAAATAGCCATTGGCTCCGGCGGTCTCTATGGAAAAGGCTGGTTGAACGGAACACAATCTCACCTTGAGTTTTTGCCCGAACGCTCTACCGATTTTATTTTCGCTGTCTTTGCTGAGGAGTTTGGCCTGGTCGGCTGTATTATGCTGCTCTTTCTTTATATTTTAATTGTTACCCGCTGTATTTATATTTCCGTCAAAGCTCAGGATACGTACAGCAGACTACTTGCCGGTTCTTTGGGCATAACCTTTTTTATCTATATATTTGTTAATATTGGCATGGTCATCGGCATTCTGCCCGTTGTTGGCGTACCGTTACCATTGGTTAGCTATGGTGGCACCTCGATGGTGACCCTGCTCGCTGGTTTCGGTATCCTGATGTCGATACAAACACATCGCAAACTCCTACCTACTTAAGAAAATGGATATGAATAGATCTCAAAATAACCTGCTAACTTCAATTGTCGGATTTTCTTTTTTGATAACCGCTATAACCTCCCTGAGCACTCATGCCGGTACAATCACACAGCGAGATGATGTCAAACAGTTTATCGACCAAATGGTCGAACAGCATCAATTTGAAAAGCAGTCACTGTTGACCCTGTTTAGTCAGGTCAAATTACAAAAGCGGGTTGAAAAGGCCATTGCCTCTCCGGCAGAAGCAAAGCCCTGGTACAAATACCGCTCTATTTTCCTCACCACATCAAGA
>QNFJ01000093.1 GCA_003646305.1 Gammaproteobacteria bacterium
GGCTCATGTCGCCAAAATCTATCAAGATTGCAATGCGGGTCTGCTTGATATCGATTTGATGAAGGCGGGTCGTTTAGAGTATTTGAATAAGCTTGGAATGGCCTATATCAATAAAGACATTGATGCTGAGTTCGTTTCACTTGTTTCTAGCTGAGCCGTTAATTTTTAGTGCATCGTTCCCTGCTGCTCTGTTTTATTAGCCGTTAAAGCGGCAAGCATTCAATATTAATTGATAACTAAGCAACCTCTAATCACTCGGTTTAGTGGTGTAAAAAGTGTCAACAGGCAACTGATGCGGCCTCTCAGACCAAATCCATTATTATTTGTCAGGTTTTTTTACATGAGTGGTGAACGTATTATTGACAATTCTTCATCCTATTGAAAAGTTTAGTAAAAAAACAATTGGTGCAATATTTGCAAATCCGTAAAAACATGAGGTTAGAACGGCCACTGCTAGCAATGGTGACTTTAAGCTCTTAAAATTTAAGTTATAAATTTATTTGGAGGTTGGCATGAAAATAACTCTTTGGAAACCAGTTTTTCCCGTAATTGCACTTTTTGTATTATTTTCTGGAAACGTGCAGGCTTTGCCTTATTTTGTAGGTGCAAGTATTTATGATGCGTATGCATCAGGCGCACAGAGGTTGGCTGGGTTTCGTTATTCAACTAATTCGGGGGATCCAGGATCTGCTGCATTACCATTGGATTTTGTTGGTGATAATCCTGATGCCGGTTTTGTAAGTCGTGACATAGCTTTTGAACTTCAATTGGGTGATAACACTTTTGAATTTGATCGTGCTAAAAGTACATGGCCTGTTTTCTTCTACGGTTTAAATTTATTTTTTAATACTACTGGGACTCCTTTGGTAAGTACTGTTGATGAAATTGGTGATCTTGTAGTCGCGTCACAGAATAATACGGTACCATTTTTTACTCCGGTAGCAGGGACACAGGTTTCATCCTATGGAACAAATGCTCTGAACACTCTTCCTTATAATGGTGATACTTTGCAGTCTTTAGGGTTGTTTGATATCTCCGTGACAGGTTTTGACATCGGTGAGACATCAATAAATGTCCTAGGCTCAGTCACTATTAATGTTGTACAACGTGATTCACCACCTACTCCTTCCGTTCCAGTTCCAGCCACCTATTTACTGTTTGGTATAGGGTTTGTCGTAATTCGGTTTTTTCGTAAAATGGCTTGAGCTAGAATTGGGCAGTAAAGACAACATAATGAATCAGTTCTCATAATCACCTGTTGGGAATCTAGCCTGATTAAATGATGCGGTAAGTGTCAGTAGGCAACTAAAAGCTCAGTACCTTAAAAGGGCGCTGGGCTTTTTTTATTCAATTTTTCAGTTGAGGTTTGGGCACTTTCTATCTATGGTTAGTGTCATAGAGTAGGTTTGGTTTTAAGCGTTGAGGAAGTTGATGGGTCATAGTTCGGATGATGAGTCTATTGGGGGCGGTGTTGCTGTTCAGGAGAGTAAACCTGAGCTCAAGAAGCCCTCTTTATATAAGGTAGTTTTGTTAAATGATGACTACACACCAATGGATTTTGTGATTGATGTTTTGGCTCGTTTTTTTGCGATGAGCGAAGACAAGGCAACACAAATAATGTTGCATGTTCATACGCGGGGTGTCGGTGTGTGTGGTGTTTATTCAAAAGAAATTGCAGAGACGAAGGTGCAGATGGTGAATGATTATTCAAGAGATCATCAGCATCCTCTTATGTGTGCAATGGAAGAAGATTAACAGAGGCAGGTGATATGTTAAGTAAAGAACTCGAAATCTCACTTAATAATGCATTCAAAGATGCGGGTAATAGCCGGCATGAGTTTATTACGGTTGAGCACTTGCTACGCGCTATGTTGAGTAACACTATCGCAAGCGAGGTGCTGCTTGCCTGTGGTGCAGATATTCCTGCACTGCATGAGTCGCTTAACAGTTATCTTGAAGAAACCATTCCATTAATGCCTGAGGGTGTTGAGCGAGAAACTCAGCCGACGCTCGGTTTTCAGCGTGTGCTTCAGCGGGCAGTTTTTCATGTCCAGTCATCGGGAAAAAGTGAGGTGACCGGTGCGAATATCCTTGTAGCAATTTTTAGCGAGCAAGATTCACAGTCGGTTTACCTGTTGGGTAAACAAGATGTAACACGTCTGGAGGTGGTGAATTTTATTTCGCATGGTTTTTCTGATCAGGCAGCTGATCGTGATGCACAGCCTGTACTGCAAGGAGAGCAGGTGGATGATGAGGCATCAAATGGCCCTCTGACAAAATATGCAGAAAATCTTAATGAGAAGGCAGCAAAAGGATTAATTGACCCGCTCATTGGGCGGATGAAAGAGGTTGAAAGAACCATCCAGACGCTGTGCCGCAGACGAAAAAATAATCCGCTACTGGTTGGTGAATCGGGTGTTGGGAAGACGGCAATAGCGGAGGGTTTAGCCAAGAAAATTGTCGATGGTGAGGTCCCTGATGTCTTAAAGGATGGCGTTATTTACTCTCTGGATATGGGGGCGTTAGTTGCGGGAACGAAATATCGCGGTGATTTTGAAAAGCGCCTGAAAGGGTTGATTGCAGCAATCAAGAAAGAGCAGCACGGTATTCTTTTTATCGATGAGATTCATACTATTATCGGTGCCGGTTCCACTTCAGGTGGGGTGATGGATGCCTCAAATTTGATTAAACCGGTATTAGCATCGGGTGAGCTACGTTGTATTGGCTCAACAACCTATCAAGAGTACCGCGGTATTTTTGAGAAAGATCATGCGCTTGCAAGGCGTTTCCAGAAAATAGATGTGATTGAACCCTCGGTCGAAGAGACCTACCAGATTTTGATGGGCATCAAAGAGTATTTTGAAAAGCACCACGATGTTGAGTATGAACCTTCAGCCGTGAGGTTGGCAGCTGAGCTATCTGACCGTTACATCAATGAGCGTTTTTTACCGGATAAAGCGATTGATGTGATCGATGAGGCGGGGGCAAAGCAACGTCTAGATAAACCAGAAGCGCGGAAAAAATTAATCACAACGAGTGAAGTGGAAGAGGTGGTTGCCAGTATTGCGAGAATTCCGGTTCAGGCGCTCTCCTCCAACGACAAGGATAAGTTAAAAGAGCTTGATAAAAATCTTAAAATGGTTGTTTTTGGCCAGGATGAAGCGATTTCTGCTTTAGCAACAGCGATTAAGCTTTCACGTTCGGGATTAAGAGATCGACAGAAAACGATTGGCTCGTTCCTGTTTGCGGGGCCGACCGGTGTTGGTAAGACAGAGGTCACGAATCAGTTAGCAAAGATACTGGGGATCGAGCTGATTCGCTTTGATATGTCAGAGTATATGGAACGCCATACGGTGTCGCGTTTGATCGGTGCGCCACCGGGTTATGTCGGTTTTGATCAGGGCGGTTTGCTGACGGAAGCGGTGAATAAACATCCGCACGCCGTATTACTGCTTGATGAAATCGAGAAGGCGCATCCAGATGTTTATAACTTGCTGCTGCAAGTAATGGATCATGGCACGTTGACCGATAACAATGGGCGTAAGGCTGATTTCAGGAGTGTCATTATGGTGATGACGACTAACGCGGGTGCGGAAGAGGGTGGTCGTGCTTCAATTGGTTTTACAGCACAAGATCATGCAACGGATGCGCTAAAAGTGGTTGATAAGACCTTTAGTCCTGAGTTCCGTAACCGTTTAGATGCGGTTATTCAATTTAAACCACTCGATATTCAGATTATCGGTCATGTGGTCGATAAATTTATCTTTGAGTTAGAGTCGCAATTAGCAGAAAAGAATGTGTCGCTTGTTCTCGAGCCTGAAGCTAGGCAGTGGTTGGCAGAGCATGGCTGTGATCCGAAAATGGGCGCAAGGCCGATGGCAAGGGTGATTCAGGACAATATCAAGAAGCCACTTGCTGAGGATATTTTGTTTGGTGATCTTGCCCAGGGTGGCTGTGTGAGGATTGTTGTTGATCAGGAAAAGCTGGCTTTCGTGATAGAAAACCGTCCAGCACTGACTGCGCCAGACTAAGAGAATCAACAGCCGAGGGTGTTGACCCTTGGGCTTTGGGTTTGACTGTCCTATTTAACTCGGAAAGTGATGCGGCCTTTAGAAAGGTCGTATGGGGTCATTTCAACTTTTACGCGATCACCTGTCAAAATGCGGATGTAATGTTTGCGCATTTTTCCTGAGATATGGGCAATCAGGATATGTCCATTGTCCAGCTCTACCCGGAATGTGGTGTTAGGCAGCGTATCAATCACTTTGCCTTCCATTTCGATCTGGTCTTCTTTTGCCATAATTTTCTACGTTTAATCTAAAGCTGTTGAGTTAATCGAACAATTCTAACATATTCAATTAATGCTGTGGCGCAATAATTATGGTTTTATCTTTTTCTGGGCAATGGTTTGCCATCGATCCTCAATAAAGCCTTCCAATGGTTGATAATTTGTTTTGTAGGACATTTTTCTGCATTGCTCGATCCAGTAACCTAGGTAGAGCCACTGCATTTCGCGTTTTTTAGCCTCTTCAATTTGCTGTAAGACGCTGAAAACGCCGAGGCTTCTAGCGGATAATTCAGGGTCGAAAAAGGTATAGACCGCAGAAAAACCGGTCTCAAGAAAGTCGGTAACCGCAACAGCCGCAAGTTTGCCTGTAATCCGGTATTCAAAGAATTTTGTTTCGCACCAGTCACTCATCAGGAAGTTACTAAAATCGGCAGGAGTGCTATCGGCCATTGTGCCGCCAGCATGGCGTGATTGTTGATAACGGCAATAAAGCTCGTAGCGTTCGTCGTTATAACTTGCCGTTTGTATAGAGAGACGAACGTCGCTGTTCTTTTTAAGAATACGCCGTTGATTCCGGCTGGGGGTAAAGTGTGACACCGACAGGCGAGTTGCAATGCAGGCGGAACAGTTTTGGCACATCGGCCGGTAAATCTGACTACCACTTCTACGAAAACCATACGCGGCAAGCATGCTGTAAAGGCTTGTGGACAAAGCGAGAGAGGGGTCGATAAACTGGCTGCCTGCAATCTGGCCAGGCAGGTAGTCGCAAGGCTGCTCCGGGCTTTGATAAAGCCGAATGCTAGTTTCTGAAGTCATTCCAGAAGCAGTTCGAGGGTTGTTTGGCGCAGAACGTTTTTAGGTGTTTGGAGAACTGCTCTCTAGAGATTTCTTCAGCCCCTAAACTGATTAAATGCTCTGTTCTGACCTGACAATCGATCAGTTGGTAACCCGCTTTTTGTAATTGCGTAACGAGGGTTACAAAAGCGACTTTTGAGGCATTGCTAATGTGGCTAAACATGGATTCACCAAAAAAAACCGCTCCAATTGAAACGCCATATAGTCCACCAACCAGCTTATCGTCTTGCCACGCTTCGACAGAGTGAGCGAAACCCTTTTTATGGAGGGCTAGATAAGCCTCTTTGATCTCTTCTGTTATCCAGGTTTCATCACCGCCACTCCTCGGCGAGCCACATTGCTCGATCACTTCTGAAAAAGCGCTGTCAAATGTGATATTAAATAACCCTTTACGGACTGTTTTTCTCAGGCTTTTTGAGATCTTTAAGTTTTCAGGATAGATTACGAGGCGAGGGCTAGGAGTCCACCAGAGAATGGGTTCATCCTGACTATACCAGGGGAATATTCCGTGCTGGTACGCGTTAATCAGTCGTTCTGTGGATAGACAGCCGCCAACCGCAAGAAGGCCATTAGGCTCGTTCAGCGCCAGATCTGAATCTGGAAAAGGTTCGAAAGGGTTAGATGGATCTAATAAGGGGAGCATCGAGACTAGAGTAACCGCTGAAAGAGCACTTCCCTGTGCCCTTCTAAATAGTTGCTAGGATTCGGCTAGATCATCAAGGAAGCGCTCCGCATCAAGTGCTGCCATACAACCTGACCCAGCTGAAGTAATCGCCTGGCGGTAGATTGAGTCGGCAACATCGCCCGCGGCAAAAACACCAGCAACAGACGTTTGCGTGGCGTTACCCTGATTGCCGCTTTGGGTGACGAGATAGCCGTGGTTCATTTCGAGCTGTCCCTCAAATATACCGGTATTTGGGCTATGGCCAATGGCGATAAAGACACCGTCTACATCAAGCTCTTTGGTTGAGCCATCTTCGACATTTTTAATACGTAGGCCGGTTACTCCCATCTCATCACCGAGCACCTCATCCAGGGCGGTATTCCATTCAACCGAGATATTGCCATTTTCGACTTTGGTAAGCAGTTTGTCTGAAAGAATCTTTTCTGAGCGGAACTTGTCGCGACGATGAATCACCGTGACATGCTCTGCAATATTGGCGAGATATAAAGCCTCTTCAACGGCCGTGTTACCACCACCAACAACCGCAACTTTTTTATTTTTATAGAAAAAACCGTCGCAAGTGGCACACGCTGAGACACCTCGGCCTTTAAATGCCTCCTCAGAGTCGAGTCCAAGGTAGCGAGCGGATGCGCCCGTTGCGATAATCAAGGCATCGCAAGTGTAAGTACCAGAATCACCAATTAGCTCGAATGGCCGCTGCTTAACATTAACAGTATGGATATGATCAAAAATAATTTCGGTATTAAAGCGTTCTGCATGGGCTTTCATGCGTTCCATTAATGCGGGGCCTTCCAGGCCGCTGACATCTCCAGGCCAGTTATCGACCTCTGTTGTTGTCATAAGTTGACCACCTTGCTCTATGCCGGTAATCAATACAGGGTTTAGATTGGCGCGTGCACCGTAAACCGCAGCGGTATAACCAGCAGGACCTGAGCCAAGAATTAGAAGAGGGGAGTGTTTGGTGTCGCTCATGGTTGCTCCAGATTTAAGAGGTATAAAAAGAGGCCAATTCTGTGGCAAATAAAGGTCACATACAAGCCGATTAATCGCTATTTTCTCACGTACACTTTTTTACCTAAAGGGCAGAAGTTTTATTGAGCCGAATTAATATCTGCTTAACTCCGTTTTATGTGAAAAATCTCTAAGATGCAGAAGGTAGATTTTGTTAGACTTTTGCACAATCTCCGAAAGGGATTTTCAATAGGTTTGAATTTCGATAAAAAAGGGTTGGAACAGTTTGGTTAAGAAGGTGAAAGCACAAAACAAAGAGCCGCTAAAAGCGGAAGGGTATCAGACCTCGCGTGGGCTACGTGAAGCGGGATTCCTAATCTCTTTTGCCATTGCGATATTTATGCTGATTGCTCTGTGGACCTTTGATAAGGGTGATCCTGGCTGGTCACAATATAGTGGCGAAACAGCAATTAGTAATGCCGGTGGATCGGTGGGTGCATGGATGGCAGACCTTCTGCTCTACCTGTTCGGGCTTTTAGCGTATCTGCTGCCGATCATGATCGGTTATCACGGTTGGCTGTTATTAAGAGGCTTGTTTAGACACTCATCACCTAACGTGTGGGTTTTCCTTCTACGCTGGGGTGGCTTTTTTGTCACGCTAATAACTGGAACGGGTCTTATTTATCTTCATTTTCCTTCGGGAAATGCAACGTTGCCAGGCTCTGCAGGCGGTGGTGGTGTACTGGGTCTTGAGGTGGGGGAGGCGCTTCTTGGTTCGTTCGGCTTAACCGGTTCAACACTTTTGCTTTCTGCGCTGTTTTTAGCAGGAGTTACGTTATTTACCGGTATGTCATGGTTTTCACTAATGGATTTGACCGGCAAAATCACCCTCAGTTTTATTGACTGGATTATGGGTTATTTCCACCTGTTCCTTGATCATTTTGCTTCGCGTCGGGCACAAAAAGCCAGAACAGCGACCTTCAAGAAAGAAAAAGAGCGAACAAAAGGTCGGCAACCCCCAAAGATTGAGCCTATTTTTAAGGCCATTGAGATAAGTGAACGGGTTGAGAAAGAAAAGCAGGTTGTCCTGTTCGATACGCCCGAAAAAGGGGATCTTCCGCCCATTTCTTTGCTTGATGATGTGACAACTGAATCAACCGGTTTCTCGAATGAATCGCTAGAGGCTATGTCAAAACAGCTTGAGCTTAAGCTGAAAGATTTTGGTGTTGAAGTGGAGGTCGTGGCGGTTCACCCGGGGCCTGTCATTACTCGTTTTGAACTGCAACCGGCCCCAGGCGTAAAAGCAAGCCGAATAACAGGGCTATCACAAGACCTGGCGCGGGCGTTATCCACCCATAGCGTTAGAGTTGTTGAGGTGATCCCAGGAAAATCGGTCATTGGGCTGGAAATCCCTAATGAGTCACGTGAAATGGTTCATTTTCAGGAGATCATTGCATCTCGCGCATTTGAGCAGTCACCCTCAATGCTCACGCTGGCATTAGGAAAAGATATATCAGGCTCCCCCGTTGTTTCTGATTTGGCCAAA
>QNFJ01000094.1 GCA_003646305.1 Gammaproteobacteria bacterium
ATCCGCATGAAGAATAGAGACATCATTGAGCTTTTTGATCAGCTACCAACAGGGACAGAGGTTTTTATTGCGGCTACTTTTACTGCACTAGAAAAGTCGTGAAGTAGAGATCTTTTAGCTCACCTTTACCGGCAACCTCTTCGAGTGTTTTTTGAAGTTCTTTAACGATTCCTTTTCTGATTTTTTCCCGCTTTTTAATGTTAAGCAGTTTTTCCGGTTCAAGATTACTCAGCTCTAAAATTAGTGTATGGCGTAACGGGGGAAGGTTTGCTTTCACAATGTCGACATTTTCGCCTTCTGCAAGCAGTTGAGCAGAGGTTCGCAGATAGTGTCGTTTACCCAGCAAATTGACTGTAATATCAGGTTTTAATGAGATGTATTCTACGGAGGGTTTTGCCTCTTCTTCGTTCTCTTCGTCATCTTCCGCGTATGAGAGGTTACAAAATAGAAACAGGCTAAGCAGTAAAGCTAAATAACGCACAAAAAACTCCCTATTAAAGTGGTGTTAATTTCAAAAAATGGCCTTGAGGTCATACAATGACTGCCACTCCTATAACAAAAAAGAATAGACCAAAATATGAGATCGACTATACCCATTGGCCCTTTGATGACCGATATTGAAGGGAAAGAGCTACTCGAGCAGGAAAAAAACTTTTTAAAACAGGCGTGTGTCGGTGGGGTTATTCTTTTTGCGCGTCATTATGAATCACCGGAACAGATAAAAGAGCTAATTGGTTCTTTGCGCGCAGCTGCAGATAAACCGCTGTTAGTGGCCGTTGATCATGAAGGGGGTCGAGTTCAGCGCTTTAGAGAGGGCTTTAGCAGGCTGCCACCAGTACGCAGTTTTCTGGATAAAACAGATTGTTTTGATGAGGCATTAAGGTTATCTGAATTGGCGGGCTGGTTGATGGCTATCGAGCTGCGTTCAGTGGGTGTTGATTTTAGTTTTGCACCGGTACTGGATGTTGATTGCGGAATAAGTGAGATTATTGGTGACAGGTCGTTTTCAGAGAATCCTGAACAGGCGGGGAGGTTGGCAGCGGCTTATCGAAATGGGATGAATCGAGCCGGTATGGCAGCGGTCGGGAAACATTTTCCCGGTCACGGTAGTGTCGCACCCGATTCGCACATTGCTATTCCAGAAGATGATCGTGCTTTTGAGTTAATTGAACAACATGACTTGCCACCCTTTAAGAAGCTGATTGATGAGGGGCTGGAAGGGATCATGCCGGCGCATATTATTTATCGCCAGATTGATGATTGCCCAGCCGGTTTTTCACGGAAATGGATTAAACAGATTTTACGCCAGCAACTTGGTTTTGAGGGTGTGATATTCAGTGATGATTTGAGCATGGAGGGTGCGTCGTGCGTGGGAGATTACCCGCAACGAGCACGTACAGCGTTAAACGCGGGCTGCGATATGGTTTTGGTCTGCAATGATTCAGACGCAACGCACGAGGTTTTGAATGGTAACTGTTTGGCGCAAAATGGCGACGAGTCATCCAAAAGGCTTGAAACGATGGTGGGACGATTTCCTGTTGATCGTGAAAAACTCCTTACTAGCAAAGAATGGCAGCAATCTGTTGTGCAAATAGAAGCTTTGTTATGAATATGATTGATGAAATTGAGTCTGTTCAGGCAGCGGCAGACTGTTTATACAACGAACAGCAGGTTGAAGAGGCAATTAGCCGTCTGGCCAGTGAGATTACAGCGCAATTAAAAGACCGTAATCCACTGCTACTTTGCCTGATGAATGGTGGTGTTATTTTTACCGGAAAACTGCTGACGCAACTGAATTTTCCTTTGCAGGTCGATTATGTTCACGCCAGCCGCTATCGAGGGAAAACAGCGGGAAGCACGCTCGAGTGGGTTCACCGTCCAGAATCAGTTATTGAAAACCGCGTCATCTTAATTCTGGATGATATTCTGGACGAAGGAATAACACTGAATGAAACGATAAAGTTTTGCCAGGAAAAAGGGGCTGAAGCCATTTATAGTGCAGTACTGGTAGAAAAAGAATTGACGATACAGAAATCTTGTCGGGCAGATTTTGTTGGATTAGTGGCGCCTGATCGTTATCTTTTTGGCTATGGACTCGATTACAAACATTACCTGCGAAATGCTGCGGGGATCTATGCCTGTAGCAATGAGGAATAAATGATGAAACTGGCTATTATTGGTGGAACGGGGCTAGATCAGCTTGATTCCCTGGAGATTCTGAAAAGCAAAAGAATCGAGACGATCTGGGGTGCCCCCTCTTCACCGCTCACTTTCGGTCGATGGAAAGGCATTGAGCTTGTTTTTCTGGCACGCCATGGCGTGGAACATAATATTGCGCCTCATAAAATCAACTACCGAGCGAACATTCAGGCGCTGAAAGATACGGGTGTTGATCGGATTATCTCGGTTGCAGCGGTGGGTGGGATTCGTGCGGATATGAAGCCGGGGCAGCTTGTTATTCCAGACCAGATTGTCGATTATAGCCATTCTAGAGTGACCACTTTTTATGAAGGCGATGAGGTTTTACACATCGACTTTACCGAGCCCTACACAGCATCGTTAAGAGAGGCGCTGCTGGAGTCTGCCAGGGAAGGAAAGCTTTCTGTCATTGATGGTGGGACATACGCCTGCACACAAGGGCCTCGACTCGAGACGGCTGCGGAAATCCGCAAACTTAAGAATGATGGTTGTGATCTGGTTGGCATGACAGGCATGCCCGAAGCAGCTTTGGCCCGAGAAGCTGGGCTCGATTATGCTGCTTGTGCGGTTGTGGCGAACTGGGGCGCAGGCCTTGTTGAGGGTGAAATTACTATGGTTGAGATTGAGCGGAACCTTGAACTGGGTATGACCAGTTTGAAAGAGCTGTTATCTGTTTTATCTGCTCGGCTGGAGTGAGGTTGCAGTTGGTTTGCTCTTGTTCTCGACGGGAATAGGCAGTTCGATTGGGGTGACAGGTTTTTCAATCACTTCAGGTTTGGGCAGTTCGATTGGGGTGACCTGTGCAATCAAAGCAAAGCGGGGGTGATCAAAATAATGAATCTCTCCAGAACGAATTCGCCTTTTCTGTTTCATCCGGTAACTGGAGTAGCTCGGTATCCTTGCAGTTTCTGAATAAAAGCCCTCTTCATTGAAAACCGGTTCGGATAAGTTGTTTTGGTTTCGCTCTTGATAACCCATATCGATATTAAGATGGAGATAATGCTCTCTTTTCAGGCTAATCAGACCATCAAATCCAGATCCTGCTTCATAAGCTAATCCGGTGGGTCTTGTTAGAGACGGTGCCTCTTTGTAATCTGCAGCGCCAGCACCGGGATAGATATGAACATTGTCCAGCGGACTATCTTTCTTTGTGGGTTGGATCCAGGCCAGATGCAGGATGGGTTGTGACCGGGCTGAGCGGGAAAGCCGGTTGGCGATACCTTTCAGATCGGTTTCATTTTTGAGAACAGTTGTAAAGGGGATGGGTTCGGCGGGCAATTTGTTTAAGCTGGTTTTGCCTCGGTAAAGCATTTGAGGTTGTTCAGGGAATTCAACGGCACTTTCATGATCCCAATCCTCCTCAGCAAGAGAGGCTTCGTCATTTTGTGTAAAGAGGATAATTTCAACCTGATACCAACGGATGTCCTCTTTTTCTTTGGCTGGCGCAGCAACGGCATAAAAGGTAAATCCGAAAGAGGCAATCAGCAAAGAGGTTAGTAGGGCGTAGTTCTGTTTTTTCATGATGTTTTTGGCGTCAGGGTATTCAGTAGCGCGAAAGTAAAGTCGATACGTGCACGGTTCTCTTCAATATTGTGACTAAAACGCAGTTTTTCCGGGCCATCCAGTTTATAAATATTAGCCTCTTTCTGGATCAGACCAATAATTGCTTCGGGGTTGATATTCGGCTGTTCACTGAAGGTGAGTGTACCACCTGCAGCGGAAGCAGCAATTTTATGAATACCCAGTTTCGCAGCCTTCAGCTTTAGCTCGGTGACGGAGAAAAGGTTTTTAGCGCTCTCTGGCAGCAATCCAAAACGGTCAATCATCTCAATTTGTAGTGCTTTCAGCGCATCTGATCCATCAGCGCTAGCGATACGTTTATAAAGTACCAGGCGGCTGTGAACATCAGGGAGATAATCGTCGGGAATAATGGCTGGTAGCTGCAATTCGATTTCTGGCCCACTGTCGATCGTGGTTTCGAGCTCAGGTTGTTTACCAGAACGAATCGCATCGACAGCACGTTCGAGCAGTTCGGTGTATAGCGTGAATCCAATTTCCTGAATCTGACCGCTCTGGCCATCACCAAGCAGCTCCCCAGCTCCCCTGATTTCCATATCGTGGGAGGAGAGCGTGAATCCGGCACCCAGCTCCCCAGCAGACTCAATCGCATTGAGTCGTTTGATAGCATCTTTTGTGATGGCTTTTTCGGGTGGGCGAATAAGGTAGGCATAAGCGCGGTGATGTGATCGACCTACACGCCCACGAAGCTGGTGGAGCTGTGCGAGCCCTAGTTTGTCAGCTCGGTTGATGATGATGGTATTTGCACTAGGGACATCAATGCCACTTTCAATAATAGTGCTGCAGAGAAGCAGGTTGAAACGCTGGTGATAAAAGTCGAGCATAACTTGCTCCAGTGCCTTTTCCGGCATCTGGCCATGCGCCATCTCAATGCGCGCTTCGGGAATCACGTTTTCAAGTTCCCGGGCCATTCTGGACATCGACTCCACATTATTATGGAGGAAGTAAATCTGGCCGCCTCGTCTGATTTCACGTAGGCAGGCCTCGCGAATCTCGTTGTTATTCCATTCGCTCACGAAAGTTTTGATGGTGTGGCGATTTGGCGGTGGACTGGCAATAATGGAAATATCGCGCAGGCCGGACATGGCCATATTCAGCGTTCTGGGAATAGGTGTGGCGGTGAGTGTGAGCAGATCAACCTCGCTGCGTAATTTTTTGAAATACTCTTTTTGTGTCACCCCAAAGCGGTGCTCTTCATCGATAATGACTAGACCAAGTGATTTATAGGTGACACTTTTCTGGAAAAGTTTGTGTGTGCCGATCACAATATCGGCTCTGCCTTCGGCTAGTGCAGCGATGGTTTGATCTTGCTGTTTTTTGGAGTTGAAACGTGACAACGATTCAACTCGCACCGGCCAGTCGGCGAAGCGGTCTCTAAAGTTCTGAAAGTGCTGCTGAGCGAGCAAAGTGGTTGGCGCAACAATGGCAACCTGTTTGCCGCTTTGGACGGCAACAAAAGTGGCTCGCATCGCCACTTCGGTTTTTCCAAAGCCAACATCACCACAAATAACACGATCCATAGGATTATCGGAACACATATCATCGACAACCTGATCGATAGCGGTCATCTGATCGGGTGTCTCTTCAAAGGGAAATGCGGCTGCAAAACTATTGTAGTCAGCTTGATCGAGCTTAAAGGCGTAGCCTTTACGAGCCCCTCGTTTCGCATTGATCTCAAGCAATTCGGCGGCTACATCTCGGACGCGTTCCATCGCTTTGCGCCGCGCTTTTTGCCACTGACTACTGCCGAGCTTATGCAGCGGTGCACTCTCGGGACTTGCACCATTAAAGCGACCGATCAGGTGCAATGAAGAGACGGGAACATAAAGTTTGTCGTTGCTGGCGTATTCAAGCGTCAGAAATTCGGTTTCGATATCACCTACACTCATTTTGCGTAAGCCAAGATAGCGTCCAACCCCGTGATCCTGGTGAACAACCGCCACGCCCGGTTCAAGATCCGAAAGGTTATTGATGATATTTTCAAGTTCGTGCTTAGAAGAACGGCGGCGTCTACGACGTTGCTGAACCCGTTCTCCAGCCAGTTGCGTTTCTGTGATGATGGCGAAAGACGGCCTGTCGACCCACATGCCATGATCCATCGGAGCAACTAGAATCGAGAGTGGTTGATCTGTGTTTAGGAAATCTCCCCACTCATGGATTACCGCTGGACGAATTTTATACTGGTTGAGTGTTTCGATCAGCGCTTCGCGATGTCCCGCTGTTTCGGCGACTAAAAGCGTTTTACCATTGAGTTGATCGATAAACTTTTGGAGCTGTTCTGCGGGGTTTTTATGCCTGGCCTGAAAAGAGAGCTTAGGTAGCGGTTGGGTTTTGTAGTGAGTGCCTGTTTTCTGTTCTGTATCAGAGGTGATCTGTACCAGTTTGAACTGTTTGATCTGCTCATCAAGCTCGCTGGGTGAGAGCCAAAGCTGCTGGGGCGGCAAGATGGGCCGGTCACTATCGTGGCACCTTTCTTCGTATCGGCTCTCGACTTCCTGGTGAAAGCTCAGAGCGGTTGTAATGGTCTCTTCACCACTAAAAATAAGTGTTGTGCTACCGGGGAAATAGTTGAAGAGTGACTCGGTCTGCTCAACAAACAGTGGGAAATAATATTCTATTCCACCTGGTGCCAGTTCTTTGCTGACCTCCTTGTAGATGACGGAATGCTCTTTGCCAGGGAAAGCGGCACGGAAAGCGGGGCGGAAACGCTTGATGGCCACCTCATCAAAGGGGAATTCACGAGCGGGGAAAAGCTCGATACTGTCTGTTTTCTCAAGAGAGCGTTGGCTTTCTGCGTCAAAGGTTCTGATTGACTCGACTTCGTCATCGAATAGCTCGATACGAAAAGGGCTTGAATGGCCCATCGGGAAAAGGTCGATAATCGAGCCTCGAACGGCAAACTCACCATGCTGAAAAACCTGGGATACGTTCTGATATCCTCCTTGTTCAAGTTTTTGGCGTGTTGAGTCAATATTGAGCTGCTCACCAACCTTGACGCTGAAAGTATGGGCAAGGATGTGCGCTCTGGGAGAAAGTTTTTGCAGTAAAGTACTAACAGAAACAATTAACAGGCCTCGTTTTATCTGTGGCAGCCTGGAAAGCGTGCGAAGCCGCTCTGAGACAATCTCGGGTAAAGGGGAATAAAGATCATAGGGGAGTGTTTCCCAATCGGGGAACTGAAGAACGGCGCGCTCGTCGCCAAGGAAGAAACGCACTTCATGTTCAAGCCGCAGTGCCGTCTGATTGTCTCGTGTGACAACAACAAATAGGTTGTTATTGTTACGAACGGCATTGGCCAGCGCCAGTGAGTCAGCACAGCCACTCAAGTTTGACCAGAAATGAGTTTTCCCTGGTTTTGTGGGCAATGTTGGCGTGAAAAGGGGGTGTGCAGAAAGCGAAGTGGACATTGGTAGCCAAGTTTTGATTAATGATTAAGCAGCCGCTGATTTTCCCATAATCAGACTGCCCGCGAAACTACATTGGTGCTTAGTATACGAAAGCTACTTAATCGTTGTTAAGCCGAGAGTTTCCCAGGTTTGCATTCCATCTCGATACCATTTTAGTTTCTCGGCGGGGTAACCCATTTTTAAAAGTGCCTTGATGCTATTTGCAGATTGTCCACACCACATGCCATTACAAAAGAGTACAAGTGTTTTTGCGCCAGAAAAATCCCAATCATCATCCAATTCAGTGGCATTGAATTGATTTTCAAGAATCTCACCAATTGAGATTGAGTCGGCACCACTATCCTGATTAAGTGAGGTCCATGGAATATTGATAGAACCGGGTATTGTTCCTTTTTTAACCCAGTCAGGCGTGCGAGAGTCGATAATCAATATTTGGTTATTATCACGCTGCATCTGTTGAAGGTAACCGATTACCTCGAGCTCACCGACGGTTTCAATCCCTGGAGCCAGTTTTATAGGTTGAATACAGAAGCGTGGACAAGGGCGTGAGGTTAGAGCGTAATTATCAGCAATTCTGTTTTTTGTATTCTGGTTTCTCTGGATTGAGATGAGGCTGCCATTGTGCATCACTTTGATTGATGAGATTTCACGGCTAATTTTGACGGCTAATTCCTCAGCAAATGCGGGGAATGAGGCAAGCGTTGAAATGGACAAAATAAGGAGGCAGGTGGTTTTACTTGATCTGTTCATATTTGAATCTCCAAAAGGGACTAATTCGCTCATCCTATCCCCTGTGAGAGTAGAAATAAAGAGAAAGTAGTTACTGGAAATAATAGTTTTAATCGGCAATAGAGGGGTTGGGTAGTGGGGATATTATATTGGTTAACTAATGTCTTGCAGGTATATATTGCGTTTAATTTTGATTAATATTATATTAGTCAGGCTTGATTGGATTTATAAACAACTATGGGAATTAATATGTCTAACTTAACTAACCTTTCAGAAAGTGAACTGCAACAA
>QNFJ01000095.1 GCA_003646305.1 Gammaproteobacteria bacterium
AGGCTCATCGTAGCTCTGCGCCATCTCTTTGATCGTTTCCTGAACCTTATCTTTATCGACCGAAAGCTTATTTATTTGAATAATCTCAGAAAGAAGCAGACCTAATCCAACCCTTTTCTTCGCCTGGTCTTCAAACATTTCTTTTGGCATATCAGCCTCAGATTTCCCCTGCTTCTGAGCGGCCTCCTTATAAGGCGTCAGCATTCTCTCAATTTCCTGATCAATCAACGCAACGGGTAGCTCAACAGGGTTTTCTTCAAACAAAGCATCCATCACGCGGCCTTTGACTTTGTTTTTTATCGCCTGTTTAAGTTCACGCTCCATATTACCTTTGATATCAGTGCGGAATTTGCCTAAATCGCCATCTTCAACGCCAAAAGACTTTGCAAACTCGCTATCAATTTCTGGCAATACTTTCTCAGCCACCTTACTCGCAACCACTTCAAACTGCGCGGTCTTTCCAGAAAGCTTCTCATTCCCGTAATCTGCTGGAAATTCAATATCGAATGTCAGCTCATCGCCCGCCTTAATACCCAAAATCTTATCTTCAAAGCCGGGAATCATTTTCCCGCTTCCTATCTCGACATCAAAGTCCTCTACTTTTCCATCGGTAAAGCTCTCATCACCCAGCTTCCCCTCAAATGTAATCGTAACCTGATCACCTGATTCAGCAGCGCGATCCGCCTCTACCCATGTTTTTTTCTGATTTCTCAAGTTTTCGACCATTTCATCGAGATCTTGATCGGTAACGCTTGAAACCTCTCGAGTCAAAGACAACTCTTCAAGTGGTTTTATTGATATCTCAGGATAGACTTCAAAGGTGGCTACATACTCAAGACCTTCACCTTCTTTTTTGTCTGCTGGATCAATTTGCGGCATGCCTGCAGGTTTGAGTTTTTCCTGGGTAAGCGCTTCATAAAAGCTCGATTGCAGCAGCTCAGAAATCACATCATTACGGGCATCCTCACCAAACTTAGACTTGATCACACGGGCTGGAACCTTGCCGGGACGAAAGCCATCAACTCTCACGTTTTTACTGTAAGACTGCAATTTTTTCCCAACTTTTTCCTGAATGATTTCCTCAGGAACCTGTACCGTCATTTTTCTGCTTAAACCCGAAGTTGTTTCAACTGAAACCTGCATTTTTATACCTCAATTGAGATGCAATGAAAATAAAATTTGAGAAGCGTCAAGATCTAGCGTCGACTGCCACCAAGGCAGGAGTGATCTTTCATACTATTTTAAAAGATGGTGCGAGCGGAGAGACTTGAACTCTCACATCAAAGATACTGGAACCTAAATCCAGCGCGTCTACCAATTCCGCCACGCTCGCTTTATTGACTGCCTAATCCGAGAATTATACATCGTAATGATTGCTCAGCACATCACTTTTCAGCAAAAAGTTCTTCGATTACCTTCTTCTGCTTCTCGCGTGTCATTTTTTTAAAGTGATGCTTACCAAGATAAAAAGGGGCTTCTCCTACAGGGCGCGACCTAAACCGACGGTGAAACCATAAATATTGCTCCGGCACTGCACGGATAGACTCTTCGTAAAAACGATTGATTACGGTCGCATCTTCAACATAACCCCCAGAAGGTAACGCTTCCAGCTGAGGCTTAATTTCAATCTCATAACCTTCACCACCAGGTAGACGCCGCGCAAAAAAGGGAACAACACGTGCGCCTGTTTTCTCGCAGATACGAGATATCGCATTGACTCCTCCCGCTTTTATTCCGAAGAAAGGCGCAAACAGGTTGTTTCTTTTACCAAAATCCTGATCCGGGGCGTACCAAACCACCTGATTCTGCCTCAAGCTTGCCAGCATTTTCCTTAGATCGTGGCTGGCGATTAGTCGAGTTGATCGTCTACGCCGCATTTCATGCATATATTGGCTCAGAAATGCCTTCTTCCCTTCATGCTTGTAGGTTATGTGCAATGGGATAGCTCTTGCTAAATAATAGGTACAGAGCTCTAAAGAAGTGATATGCGCTGCCAATAGAATAACGCCCTTCCCTTCTGCCTGCGCTTTTTCCAGGTGCTCAATACCCTTAACAACGCCTAGCTGATCAAGCTTTTCCTGTGGCCACCACCAGGCCATCATAAGCTCCATAATCCCCTGCCCCATGGACTGATAATGCTTCGTTTTTAATGCCTCGACAGCCTTTCTGTCCAGGTTCGGAAAGCATCGTTTAAGATTTGCCAAAACAATATATTGCTTGAACGAATCTAAACGCTCCATAAGCCAGCCCAACCCGGCGCCTATCGTGAGCAACCAGCAATAAGGCAGCATTAGAATTACTCGTAAAATGGCAACAACCACCCAGTAAGACCAATACCGTGGGTGTAACAATTTCTTCGTGGTAGTTTGATTACTCAATTGCTGAAATCACCTTTAATGGTATAAGCTTGGCAGCGATTCTACAGGAGTTAATTATTAATGGACAAACAGGCCCAAGTTAAAACATCCCTTTATCCGTTGGGGTTCTTTATTTTAACTGCATGCCTGGCATCCCTGGTCGGCTACCCGCTTTTTTTAGCTCTAGATGGTGGATATGCACTCGAAAGAATCACCAGCAAATTAACGTTAATTTTCCTGGTAATAAGCATTTACCCTTTGTCAAAATTTCTCCGGTATACGCGCGCTGATTTTGGTTTTACCGATTCGCACAAAGCGTTCTGGAAACAATGCTCATCAGGCTTCCTGCTTGGGCTAATCATACTCTCCACTGCAATTCTGGTAGAACTCCACCTGGGTACCAGGGTTTATGATAACAGCACTGTTCTTTCACTAGTTTTTATCAGCAAACTAATAGTAGGCGCTCTGTTGAGTGGCTTACTTATTGCCTTAATTGAAGAGACATTATTTCGAGGATTGCTTTTTCGTTTCATTCGAGATCGTTCATCCGCCACATTCACAGTACTTCTCACTGCTTTATTTTATGCCGCATTACATTTCCTGAAATCTGGGATTGACCCCGGCACTCTAGATGAGACGACACTGATAACCGGCTTTAAACTCATTGCACTTGCTTTTGCGAACCTAACCAACCCCGAGATTTTTGACTCTTTTAGTGCGCTATTTTTTGTTGGCCTATTTCTCGCGCTCATTCGCAATCAAACAGGCTCTCTTGCCCAATGTATTGGGCTTCACGCAAGCTGGATCTTTCTAATAAAAATAACCCGATCTTTGACCAACCCCAACCCTCAATCAGAATGGTTCTTCCTAGTTGGGGACTATGACCACATTCTTGGCTATTTTGTCACTGGCTGGATGGCTCTCGTCATCCTGCTATACCTTGTCTATATCCGAAAAACCAACAGCCTTAATCCGCCGGATTCAGTACGGTGAAACGTCTCCAAGTGGACGGACAAACGTATACGCTGCCGGCTCCACAACTAGCGTTCTCCCAGCTTCACCTACATTGCCACCTAACAGGCTAAACGGCAGTCCAACTAAAAATACAGCTGTGCCCGCAACTGTTGTAACAAACATCGCTGGGCGCACAAGCACGAGATCAAAAAACATCTCTCCCGCTGAAGTTTCGTTATACCCACCATAATCGCGAAAACTTTCTGCCGAAACCGGCAATGAGGCCGACAAGATAAACAAGGCAAACAGAGACGGTATCAGCCGCTTAAATAGACTTCTCATTTTTCCAACTCCTTAATAAAACTTTAAAGTACTTTTCGTTTTCGATATAAGTATAGCCGAGCGCGCAAAGAAAACACCTCACTTGAGCAATTAACTGCCGCCAGGTTCAAAAAAATAGTAGGATTACATCATGAATGAAGAAACAGTTATTTCCAAATTAAATGGCTCTATCCTCGAAGTAACCTTAAACAGGCCACAGGCTAGAAACGCTCTCGACGATGGAATGTATGCAGCACTTTCCAGCGTATTTTCTACGGCTGCGAAGGACAATTCGGTAAAAGGGTTGCTGATTCAAGGCACAGGCGATCATTTCTGCGCCGGAAATGATCTGGCAGATTTTGCCCTTTGGCCACAACTTGCAAGCGAGGGAAAAGAACTGCCCGTCACAAAACTTATTCAACAGGTTATTAGCTTTCCAAAACTGTTAATCGCCTCGATACAGGGGTCAACAGTGGGTATCGGCGCAACACTCCTACTCCACTGCGACATGGTTATTGCCAGTCGAAATACGCAAATTATCTATCCGTTTACCTCATTGGGGTTAATTCCAGAGTTTGCTTCAACCTTGCTTCTGCCCGAACTGGTCGGCCAGGCGCGCGCGCGTCAGATTCTTTTGCTAGGAGAAATGATTGATGGAGAAGAGGCTTATAAACTTGGTCTTATTTCAACGTTATGTGATGACGGCGAACTCACCACAACCACTCAGCAAAAATGCGACAAGGTCAGGAAGTTGCCAGCGTATACCCTGCAACAGACCAAACAGCTCATTCAGACGCCTGAAAGACAACAGCTTATACTCAAGCGCGTGGAAGAAGAAACGGCACTCTTTTTAAAATGCCTAAGCAAGAAAGAGCACAAAGCAGCCATCCAGCAGTTTTTCAAAAAATAGCCTAATCAATGACTCTTAATCACCACCCTTCCTTCTTTTTTTCACTTCAAGCATCCTCACGACGCAGCGATCATCAGCCTTTAAAACCGCCACACAATCCAGACACTGAATGCACTCGTTATAGTTAATCTCACCCGTCGGTTCAATCGCTCGAATTTCGCAGATTTTATTGCAATATTTACAGGGACTCCCACATTCCTTTCGGCGATCAAGCCATTCAAAACGATGAAACCAGCCGAGAACAGCCAGTCCTGCGCCCAAAGGACAGAGATAACGACAGTAAAATTTGTGTACAAACAAGCCCAGGCCAAGCGTTAACAATGTATAAATAACGAACGGCCAATAGCGCACAAACTGCTCTGTGATCGCTGTTTTAAATGGTTCGACCTCAGACAGAACAATCGCCAGATTGGTCGAAAAAACTGAAACAGCCACAAGACCAACAAGCAACAGGTATTTAAGCTTCCAGAGCTGTTTGTGGCGATCTTCGCTAATCCTCCATTGGCGGATTTTTAGCTTTTTCGCTATCCAGCCAATCATCTCCTGAAGCGCACCGAACGGACAGAGCCAACCACAAAACAGCCCTCTTCCCCATAAAAATAGCGAGATAAAAACATAAACCCACAAGATAAAGGTGATCGGATCAATCAGGTAAGTGCTGATATTAAATCCTTCCCAAAAACTGCGGATAATCGGGTAGATATTGATAACCGACAGCTGCCCCTGCGCATACCAACCGATAAAACCCAGCGTATAGAAGAGAAATAGCCAACGTATCCATCTCAGGCGTGGCGTACTTTCTACAAGCCGACGTTGATAGACAAAAACAGCCGTTACAATCACCAGACTGACCAGCAAAATAGCAATATCAACGGTACGGCTTTTCCATATCTGAACCCACGGTGCTTCGCGCTCATCACGGCTCTTCGGTATATGAAGGAAAGAGCCTGGTAAATTGTAATCGAAAGAGAACGAGCGCATGTGTGCCTCGTATAAGAAACCTCGGCTTCTTTTAACTAATAGTTTCAGATTCCAAATTTTGGATGGATCGAAAACCGAACCACTTTTAACCTTAAATAGTTTAAATTCCTCAAATTCAGGGTGGAGTGATGACGCCTCACGATCATAAAAGCGGTAGAACTCCAGATCTCTTATCTCCATCGCCAGCTCATTTTGAAAGAGCGCCAGCCGATCTGGGACCGAACCTTCAACAAACTTTTCTCCAAGGAAACTGTATGGCCCATTAGCGGCAACGAGAATGATTTGATCATCAGCCTCCATCTCTTCATTCAAAAGCCGATCAAATTCGGCTTCCCCCAGAATATTGCGGCCAATCGTCGGTACGTTTAGGTGTGCGAAATAAAGATCGATAAAACCCTCACCTGAAGCCTTCTCATTTGCGCTATCAACATCTGTACCCGCAAAGAGCACATCGACCGCTCCCTGCTGAATTCGTCGATGCTGAATTAATCCTTCCGATATAAGTTCATCCCAGCTTTTCTTCTCAAACTGCTCATACAGAACAATTGCCGGCTCTTGATAACTAAAGCCGGCCAGTTTCTGACTCGCCACCTTAAGCGCCGCTAGTAGAATCGTATCATTCATCACCACCACCGAGGCCGTCGCCATCGTAATGCCGTCGATAAAGCTATTCGCTCCGCCCGCCTCACCATCCGAACTACGAATCCGAACCTTAATATTCTGGCGCAGAGAAAGTCCTGCGTATTGATCCGCAAACAAATTCATTCGATCAGGGCCAACACCATGCTGGAAAACGGGTTCGTTCTGGCGCAGCACTTTGACTCCGGCAAAGCCACCGTCCTCATCCATTACAACTAAAACATCAATCGGTGTTCCGGAAAACCCGGGGATATTGACCAGATCACCCGTATCAAACGCCCAGCCAATTTGCTCCGTTTTCCAGAACAGAGGCCAAACGGGTGGTGATGACTCTTTGACACCAATACGGGTTACTTCACGGCTAACTCCAGCAACCGCCTCAACAACTTCTTGCGGTACCCCTTCGGCCGACTCAATTGCCCCTGTTCTAACACGATCTGCTTTTGTATTGTTTTTGTTAATCTGATCCATTGCCGCTGCAACAACCCCTGGCAGCTGCTCAGCGAACGCGAATGGCGCATTAACCAATAGCAACAAAACGGCCACAATCAATCGGAAATTTAAGTGCTTCTGAGGGCCACTGGAAACGGGGAACGGAATCATTTGAATTATCTGACTTAACTAAATGGCTAGAGTCTAATGATAATTAAAATCAATACAAGCTAATGCTTGACGAGCACAAATTCAAAACAATAAAAAAAGCCGCATCCTCTCAATGCGGCTTTTGAGCGAAGCTTATCTGCTTCACTTATAAATCGTGAACCTTTTTAAACGCATTCATTAACGCAGTGGGCTGATGCTTTTTGTTCTTTTTATTCAGCACATAAACAACCGTTTCATCTTTTGGGCCTGAACCAATATCGGTAAAACGGTAGAGCGCTTCACCAACGGCTTTAAAAGAAACTAAATCAGCCCATTCACTAAAAACATAGATCCGTCCGCCGGTATGGATCTCACCATAAAAGCCTGTTGCAACCCCTTCGGCGTTACCATCAAACAGATCGACCCCACCAAGACCTGAAAGCATTTTCTTATCTTTTTCCTGCAAACCGAAAACAACCGTCTCACCATTAGGGGCTGCACCAATACGGGTTAAACGATACGCTGTTTCACCTACAACAAGAAAACTCTGATACGTCTTAAGATCATCAAAGATATAAAGCCGACCATCAACTTCTATTTCATAATAATCATTTACATTGTAATGTGGTGCAACAATTACAGTCGCTCCAACCAATAGAGTTGAGAGGACAAGCCCTGCCACCAGTAGCCTCTTTGTTAACTTCACAGTCATCTCTCCAGGAAAAATCCGAATATTAATCAGTCAAGATGACGAAACGTTCACGCCCCTTCGTAGATAGAAAATTTGCATTCACTTCAAGTACAATTGACGGTCAATAACAGCCAGTTATTTTACCTTAATTAACGACAGGCCCAGCCTGCTTACTCAAGAGATTCCATCCCCATGAAAAAATTTGCTACCGCAGCAGCCTTAACCCTGACCTGTACCTTAGCCCAAGCGAGTGACTATACACCTGCTGCAGGGATACCAGCCGCACAGATATTCTCCGAAGCCTGCGCCTCTTGCCACGGGGATGCGGGCAGCGGAAAATTTGGCTTCCTGCTCAAACTTACCGAAACAACACTCTCTAAGGAACAAATTATTAACAGGATATGGGCTGGCGGCACATTAATGCCCGAATACCCCAATATCAAATCTGACCAATTAGCCAAACTTGCCGATTACATCAAGGCATTATCCGCGGAATAAGTTGATTAACCTCTTTTTAGCCGACACTTACCCCGCAAGAACTTCCCATCCCTGTTTACGGGTAATACGGGTAAACCCGATCCAGTTCTAACGCTCTTTTATGGCTCACGACTCCATTTACGCCCACACTCATCAAGAGATTGCTGATTTTGTTTTTGACGAGCAGGTTGCTAGCGTCTTTCAGGATATGATCCAACGCTCGGTCCCCGGCTATAAAACCATTATTTCGGCCATTGGCCTGCTCACCGAGCGTTTTGCA
>QNFJ01000096.1 GCA_003646305.1 Gammaproteobacteria bacterium
GCGTTAGAAGCCAATTGAGAGTTCGCCAACAACTCCACCCTGATTGCCGTCATTAGTAAGACCAATGATGCCTCCAAGTTTGAAAGAGGCAGATTTTCCAAACGGAAAGATCAGCTCAGGCATCAGGGCGAGAGCATTATAGTTACTAAATTCACCCAGATAGGTGAGTTCAAGCACCGGCTGCATCTGTAATTTACCCAGAGCCCAGGGCTGGAAAATTACGGCGGTTTTGATATCAGCCCAGGTAAAGTCGGCCCTGCCGTCAGGGTGTAAGTCATCGGTGTCGAAGTAGTAACGAACTCCAGCGTTAATAAGCCATTGAGACTTACCATCAAAGATGGGTTTATCCATGTTAATGGCCGCAACAATCACGCGGCCTGTGTGATTATATAAATCATCATCCGATGTGTCTGTTTCCAGTTGATCAGTTATCTGGCCGAAACCAATGCTGTACCCAGCGTTATATCCGGAGGTTTCAACAGAGCTAAGTTGGTGCTCAAAGCTCAATGTCATAAAGTCAAATACACCACCATTACCGGTTATATCAGTTTTTTCGCCGACATCAGGCAGGCTTGGATCGGTTAATGTCGCTTCCCCATCGGTGTAAAATGGCAGGGAGAATCTCAGCTGCATTGTGTCGTTGAATGGTACGGTAAGCTCAAGAGCGGCTGACCAACCATCAAAACTATCGGCTTCATCAAGTTCTACATCAGAAAAGCTCGTCGCGTTAAGATCCAGACTTATTTCGGACAGGGTCTGGGCGAAATTGGTGCTGAGTGGTTGATGGCTCGAGTTCGTAGCACTTGCCGTTAGAGAGCTAAAAGCCAGAGCCAGGGTTGCAGTGAAAGTACCGATTGAGATGTGCTTATGAGCGGTCATAGTCTTAAATCCGTTGTTATTCTGGGAATGCCGTTGTTATTTTGTGAATGCCGGTAACTCTAGCACTTAAAAGCATACGGGGACAAGAGTTAACCTTGTTCTATTAACTTTAGAGTGCTGGTGGGATAATGGTCATCGTAGAGTACCTGATTCAGTGCGAAACCATTGAATTTAGGTTTGGTTAATGCTGCCGGTGAGAAAATAAAGGGTTAATAATGACGGATTTTTTTGGGGAAAGCTGGGAAGCTTTGCTGCGATTTAATAAGCTGGATAGTTTCGACAAGCTGTGGCAATTAGAGGCAGAGTGGTTCGAAGAGCCAAATCAACGCCGTGGCGGCTGGAGCGGAGTCTCCCGTATTGTATTGCTACGCCCAGAGGGTGGTGAAGTTGGATTGTTTCTTAAGCGGCAGGAAAATCATTTTTGTGGCTCATTTTTTCATCCTATACGCGGCAAATTAACTTTTGAGCGTGAATTTAAAAAAATACGCGATTTTCAACGTTATCAAATTCCCGCACTGGAACCCGTTTTTTTTGGTAAGAAAATAGTAAATGGTAAACACCGCGCTATTTTGATGACCAAAGAGCTAGAAGGGTTTAAGCCTCTGTCTGATCCAGATTATGCCCCGCATGGCGCACTGTTTAGCTCCCGAGCCAAGCGTAAATTGTTGTTTTCTACACTGGCTGAAGTGATGCGCAAAATGCACGCTCATAATATTCAGCATAACTGCTTTTACTTAAAGCATATTTTTGTAAAGGAACAGGAAGACGGGCTGCTGGATGTGCGTATCATTGATTTGGAAAAAGCACGCTGGCATCCGTTAAAGAGCAAAGTGATCCAGCGAGATTTGAATACCCTGAATCGTCACGCTATCGACTGGTCTTTGACGGACCGGATGCGTTTTTTGTTGATCTATACGCAGGAACAGAAATTAAGTGCTCATTCAAAAGTGATTTGGCGAAATATTGCAGAAAGAGTTAATCGCAAGCGTAGCAGGAAAGAAAAGCAGGCCAAAAGGTGATGTCGGTTTACTCCAGAAGCTCAGATCCGAGAGGTACGGGATATTGAGTTTTGACAGTTGACGGGCGTGAAGATTACGGTTTGTTTATAGAGCTATTTATTTAACGTGGAGTTAACAGCATGACAATCGAGAGTTCTGGAATAGATCCCTTTGCCCCAGGCCAAATTGCGCATCGTGTCGAAACGGTAGGGGTAAAAAAGGCGACAATGCCGATCAGGCAGGCGTTTGTTTTAGCAATATTGGCGGGTGCTTTTATCGCTTTCGGAGGGATGTACTATACTACAACAATGACAGGTTTGGGGGATGCGCCTTTCGGGCCGATGCGAATGCTCGGTGGAATCGCCTTCTCGCTGGGATTGGTGCTGGTTATTGTTGCTGGTGCCGAGCTGTTTACTGGGAATAATTTAATCTCAATGGCCTGGGCCACGGGGCATATTTCCGGGCACCAGCTACTGTTAAATGGGCTGGTTGTCTATTTTGGAAATCTGGTCGGTTCGTTCGGGATGGTTCTATTAGTCTATTTATCGGGCCATCTTGCTGGAGACCAGGGGCAAGTGGGTGCAACGGCTTTAAAGATTGCGAATGCAAAGGTTAACCTGGGTTTTATGAGCGCCTTTGCCAGCGGTATTCTCTGCAATACATTGGTTTGTCTTGCCGTCTGGATGTGCTTTGCAGCGCGTTCTATTACAGCAAAAATACTGATTATTCTATTCCCCATTTCCGCCTTTGTTGCACTTGGATTTGAGCATTGTGTTGCTAATATGTACCTGATTCCAATAGGGATAGTTGCCTCGTTTGACCCGCAGATGGTTGAGGCGGCAGGGTTGGTTGGTGCGGAACTTTCTCGGTTAGGTTTAAATGGTTTTCTTGGAAACCTGTTGCCGGTTACGTTAGGGAATATTGTCGGGGGGGCGGGTTTCGTTGCGCTGGTTTATTACTTTATTTACTTACGAGGAGAGGGTGAGGGAATTGGGGGCGAGCATTGATGCGGTGCTCACTCAACCGAACTTCTGATTAAGTGCGTTGTCTGGAAATTGTGCCCTGCATCCACAGGGCTTAATTTCCGAGTGGTTGTTGAAGACGATTAAAAACGAAATGTTCCGCCAATGATGGGACCTGATATTTCAACATCGTAGAGGAAGTCGCCATGATCGTAATCAACCTCTATATGGCGGTAGCCTGCAGTAAATGAGACAGCATCGCTGTATTCATAGCCGACTGCAGCAAAGAGATCAAAAGCTGAATCAGAATCGCCAGCAACTGATACGATTCCCCAACCTAAAAGAGTCCACTGTGGATTCAACCAAACTTTGCTTCTCATGCCAATGAAAGGATCTTGCCAGCTTTCGTGTTCTGATACTTTGGTTTCTGGTGATAAGCCAGCCGTTAATTTCAGACTATTATCAAGATCCCAAAAGCGGATGCCACCGATAACATCGAGGTTATGCTCTTGACTCTGGCTTACAGAATAAGAAGCACCAAAGCTCAAGGTTAATAGATCTTGTTCGTATTTTATTTTAGAGTACGAGGGATCTGGGCTGTTAGTGTCCGCAGAGATACTGGTATAAAAGATCTCAGTAAATAGGCCAAGACGCCCTTTGTGCGCCTCAAAAATACCCATAAAAGCCATATCCAAGTTATCAACGATATCACTAATGGGAACATCAATATCTACAGGGGGTGCTGGGGGTAGTGTTGCCACTTTTCCCTTCTGACCAGCAGCCCATACATAGGGTGTTACGGCATACGACCAATCGCTGTTATTTGCAGCGGTGTGCCCTGCCAGTACGCTAACAGGTGCCAGCAATGCAGTGGTAACTATTAAACCAGTGGTTAACGTTGTGAATTTCATGGTTTCTCCTGAGGTAAGCGAAGCGGCTTTATGAAAAATAATAGCCGCTGTAACTAGGTAAATTGGTTCTTCGACGTTTCACGTAATTTAAACTTAATATCATGTTGTAGCTATCAAATTTCCGCAACAATCTATGAAAATAATTCGGGATTCTCACTTTAAACAGCTCGAGCATTTTATCGATGAGGCGCAATATTGGGATCTTGATTTTAAGCTGTTGGGGACGGGTGGTTTTGAAGGCTGGTCAAAGCAGCTTGTATCGGAGAAAGTTCTTTTCAGCCATGCTCGGTTTCAGAGAGGGCTTGATCAAGCCGGTTCTACGCCGTTTGGTTACCGAACATTTGTCATACTCGGGTCGTCTTGTCAGGGTTTCTGGTGGCGTGGGAAGCAGGTCACTCAAAATGATCTGCTCATCTTTCCAGGTAACAATGAATTACACGCAGTCAGTTATGCTGACTTTGAGATTTTTACAATTTCGGTACAGATAAATCACCTTGAGCAGCTCATTGACACTTTTGGTTTAAAGAAAATCTCAAATAACCAGGAAGTTGTACGAATGGATACGGCTACGGCGCAGGGATTACGAAAACGGGCCATTACCATTGCAAAAACTTCAGGTGGTGAAGTAGCCCAGCTTGCTGCGTATGAACTTGCGGAAAAGCTGGTCACTGTTGCAGCGGAGGCCCGCTCAGAAAAATTAACCAGGTTGCGTCAACGCGATCGAGCAGTGGATAAAGTGGTTGAATTTATCCGTAATACAGCTAGTCCTTCAGCTGAAATGGCTCAGTTATGCCGTATTGCCAATGTGAGTGAAAGAACGCTGCAATATGCGTTTAAAGAACGTTATGGGATTGCTCCCAATGTCTTTATAAAGCGGTGGAATTTGAATGCAGCTCGGCAGCAGCTTCTACGGGAAAATTCAGAGGAGACAACGGTTAATAACATCTGTATGCAGTTTAACTTTCCACACCAAAGCCAGTTTGCAGCAGATTATAAAAGGCTTTTTGCCGAACTCCCCTCTGAGACACTAAAACGCTATAGTTAAAATATTTTGACTAGAAACAGTGTCGGACCTTTACTTGTGATAGTGAAATAACCCGTGAAGTTAGAGTGCTTTCCTCGCGAGTTTAATTGCTTCTAATACTTGCTTAGGTGCCGTTCCACCAATATGGTCTCTTGAGGCGACAGAGCCTTCCAGGCTTAATGCCTCAAAAACATCTTCACCAATTTGCTCAGAAAAACCTCGCAGTTCTTCAAGGGAAAGTTCTGACAAATCACGTTCGGTTTTAACGCCTAAGGCAACGGCATTGCCAACCACTTCATGCGCATCACGAAAAGGTATTCCTTTACGAACAAGGTAGTCGGCGAGATCGGTTGCTGTTGCAAAACCCTGTTGGGCTGCTTTAAGCATATTTTCGGGTTGAGCCTGAATATTAGGAACCATATCGGCAAAGGCACGTAACGACCCTTGTAGTGTTTTGACGGTATCAAATAGAGGCTCTTTATCTTCCTGATTGTCTTTGTTGTAGGCGAGCGGTTGTCCTTTCATCAGTGTGAGTAAAGAGATGAGGTGGCCGTTAACACGACCTGTCTTGCCACGAACAAGCTCTGGGACATCGGGGTTTTTCTTTTGCGGCATGATTGACGAGCCGGTGCAAAAGGCATCAGGGAGTTCGATAAAGGCAAATTGTGCACTTGACCATAAAACCAGCTCTTCTGAAAAGCGTGACAGGTGGGTCATCATTAGGGCGCCTGCTGCACAAAATTCAATGGCAAAATCACGGTCACTGACTGCATCGAGTGAGTTTGCAGCGGGGCGATCAAATGCCATCAATTCTGCGGTGTAATGACGGTCGATGGGGTAACTGGTTCCAGCCAGTGCAGCGGCACCTAGTGGCATGATGTTGACTCTTTTTTTGCAATCTATAAACCGTTCGTAATCACGGCCGAGCATTTCAAACCAGGCCATTAGGTGATGTCCAAAGGTGACCGGTTGCGCCACTTGAAGATGGGTGAAGCCGGGCATGATGGTTGCTGCTTCGCGCTCAGCCAGGTCAAGAAGTCCACTTTGAAGACGTTTGATTTCTGCACAAATCAAATCAATCTGGTCACGCAGATAAAGGCGGATATCGGTCGCAACCTGGTCATTACGTGAGCGTCCAGTGTGTAGCTTCTTGCCGGCGGTACCGATCAATTGAGTGAGACGGGCTTCGATGTTCATATGGACATCTTCCTGTGCGATTGACCACTCGAACAGGCCTGTTTCAATCTCTGTCATCACCGCATTAAGGCCATGAACAATCTCGCTACACTCCTGTTCGGTAAGGATTTCGGCACGCAGGAGCATTTTTGCATGGGCAATGGAGCCCTGAATGTCGTATTTAGCAAGAATCTTGTCAAACTGGACAGAGGCGGTAAACTCTTCAACAAAGGCGTTTGTAGGCTGTGTAAGTCGAGCACTGGAGAGTTTTTCTTTGTTGTGTTGAGTCATGAGATGGTTTGTTAGAAGTTAGGTAAGTTGGCATTATAGCGATTGCCCGTCTGCTTGTAATTCCCTGCTAAACTTAAACAATGGATGATCATAAGTTTAAAGCTGAGAATAGCTCTTTTTTGCCCGACTTTTGTCGAGTTAAGATGCTGTTTATGCTGGTTCTGACGGCAGAATTACTGGCTTTTGTTCTGGCCTTGGTAAGCAGTCAGCATAGCCAGAACTTTTGGTCTTCTCTTGGTCTTTTTTCACTTTTTATTCTTTGGGCCATTCTTTTGAGTGCCGCGCTATTGTGCTACTTGGGTCGTTTTTTTCGTAAGCTAACCGATATTCAGGCAGGATTTAGTGCTTTTTTTCTGATTCAGCTGGTGACGTTATGCCTTACGCTTATTGTTGGGCAGTTTTTTCCGAGCCTCGGAAGGGCAGGAGAGTCATTTGATTATCTTCGGAATATAGGAATCAGTTGCATCGTTTCGGCTGTTTTATTGCGCTATCTCTATATTCAGTCTCAATGGGTAAAGCAGGTTGAGGCAGAGCATGAGGCGCGGCTTGATGCCTTGCAGGCAAGAATGCGGCCCCATTTTCTGTTCAATAGTTTTAATACAATTGCCAGTTTGATTAAGGGGCGACCTGCGGTGGCAGAGGGGCTGGTGCATGATTTGGCAGAACTGTTTCGAGCAAGCTTGAAACGTGATGGCAAAATGGTACCTCTGGCGGATGAGGTGGAGCTGTGTAACCAGTATTTGAACATTGAAAAGCAGCGATTAGGTGAGAGGTTGTCTGTAAGCTGGGATCTAAATGCATTATCAGAGAAGATTTTAATTCCACCATTAACACTTCAGCCGTTGATTGAGAATGCCATTTATCATGGTATCGAGAAAAGTGAAGAGGGCGGTGTACTGGAGGTGAAAGGCCAAACTCAAAAAGGCAAAGCTGTCCTCATTGTGCGCAATTCTGTTCCAGAAATGGCTGCGGAGTCGTTGCGTGAAGGAAACCAGATGGCGATGGACAACCTGCGTGCCCGGCTAAAAGGTTGTTTTGATGGGCGGGGACAGGTTTTTATCAGTCGGGCGGATGGTTTCTATCAGGTGCGACTGGTTTTCCCGCAAAGGAGTGGTCAATGAAGATAGTGATTGCAGATGATGAGGCGCCTGCACGCTCACGCCTGAAGGACCTTGTTGATGAGTTGGGGGTGCCATTTGAGGTGGTGGGTGAGGCGAAAAATGGTCGAGAAGCGGTCACCTTGAGCGATTTAATGCAGGCTGATATTGTTTTGCTCGATATTCGTATGCCGGTGATGGATGGTATTGATGCCGCACGGGAGCTGGCGAAGCTGTCGTGCCCTCCCGCAATTATTTTTACCACAGCTTATGAAGAGCACGCGCTTGAAGCCTTTGAAGTGAGCGCGATTGATTATCTTCTTAAACCGATTCGTAAAAAACGGTTGGAAGCATCACTGGGTAAAGCAGAAAGTTTTACCCGGAAGCGTTGGGAAAAACTTCAGGAGACGATGCCTCCGGAGCAAAAAATCCGCTCAAAAATTTGTGTAAAAGTACGTAATGACCTGCAGTTGATTCCAGTGGCAAAGGTTTGTTGTTTTCGCGCGGGCGAGAAATATGTAACAATTTTTGATGGTGATCAGGAGTGGTTGACAGAAGAGTCACTAAAGTCTCTGGAAAGTGAGTTTTGTCAGGAGTTTATCCGTGTTCACCGCAATGCTTTAGTGGCGCGCTCACGGATAAAAGGGCTTGAGAAAAGCCCCGAAGGCCACTTCTTTCTTCAATTAGAGGGGGTTAATGAGAAAGTTGAGGTGAGCCGCCGTCACCTGTCGGAAGTGCGCACCTTAATCGCCACAAGCATTGCCTGATTCCGAAATCCTTTTGTTTTATCCCCGACTAACCCCTCTTCACGATAAACAA
>QNFJ01000097.1 GCA_003646305.1 Gammaproteobacteria bacterium
CGGATCGGCTAATTGAACAGAGACTGAAAGAAAGTGGCTGCAGTTGGGGTCGTTTTGATGTGAGCCTCTCGGGTCAGCAACCACTATTAAGAGTGGTCGAAGCCATGATGAACAATCGCTCACGATGGAGTGGGATTGCGACGGGAGATCAAGCTATTTTTGTTAAAAAAAAGCTTTTTGATGAGGTCGGTGGTTTTCCGTCCATCGCGTTGATGGAAGATATTGCTTTGAGCCGATTGCTCAAAGCAGAAGGTTCACCTCTGTGCCTGAAGGAGAAGGTGGTGACATCAAGCCGCCGCTGGGAGGAGAAAGGGGTTGTACGAACAATTTGTCTAATGTGGATATTTAGACTGGCTTACTTTCTGGGGGTAAAGCCAGAACAACTGGTGAAAATATATTATGGAAAATGAATTAGGCCGACTGTTAGTCTTTAGCAAAGCACCGGTTGCAGGTGCGGTAAAGACGCGCCTGATTCCCGCATTGGGTGCAGAAGGGGCTGCTCATTTACACGAAGAACTATTGACGATTTGCCTTAAAAAAGTGATTGCCATCAATGATGTGGCGGTTGAGTTATGGTGTGCGCCCGATACAAACCATCCCTATTTCAAAGCACAAAATAGCTCACTTTATAAACAAGAGGGGGAGACTTTGGGTGAAAGAATGGCCTACGCATTAGAAGAGGCATTAACTCGCTGTAAACAGGTGCTTTTACTGGGAACAGACAGCCCCGCACTTGCTACAGAAACACTCATTTTTGGATTGCAAAGCCTGAAATCTGGGTATGATGCGGTGATTGTTCCCGCAGAAGATGGAGGTTATGTCGCCATTGGGATGCGCAGAGTTGACCGAAAATTGTTTGAAGGAATCGAATGGGGTAGCGATAGGGTGTATGCACAGACTGTTGAGCGGTTTAAACAGTTAGGCTGGCGATGGCGAGCGCTAGAAATGTGCTGGGATATTGATCGCCCAGAAGAGCTTGTACGATATGAAGGCTGGAAACGAACATGATTGAAAATGAACTCACAATCCGACTAACTTGCTTCTTCGGGATTTTTGCCGTGATGGCACTATGGGAAGTTAAATCGCCCAGGCGACCGCTTTCGTTATCGCGGAAGCTTCGCTGGAGCAATAATCTCGGGTTAATCGTGGTCAATAGCGTGTTATTGAGGCTATTTTTCCCCGCCGCTGCGGTCGGCTTTGCATTGCAGGCCGAAGCGAAAGGTTGGGGGTTATTTAATGAAGTTTCGCTACCCACTTGGATAGTGGTTTTATGCTCGATTATTTTACTCGACCTGGCTATTTACTGGCAGCACCGGCTCTTTCACCGTATTCCGATGCTTTGGCAGTATCATCAAGTACACCACGCGGACCTTGATTATGATGTCACCACAGCAACCCGCTTTCACCCCATCGAGATTTTATTATCGATGGTGATCAAAATGGTGGCGATCACATTGATTGGCGCACCCGCACTGGCGGTGATGCTTTTTGAAATCATTCTCAATGGCTGTGCGATGTTTAATCATGGCAACGTACAACTCCCTTCTGCGGTGGATAAAATAGTGCGGACTTTTTTGGTGACACCGGATATGCATCGTGTTCACCACTCTGTTGTGAAAAGTGAGCATGATAGTAATTACGGCTTTAACCTGAGTATATGGGATCGGCTATTTGGCACCTATGTGGCACAACCCGCAGCAGGCCATCTGGGAATGAAAATAGGACTAGACCGCTTCCGTGACCCAAAAAATCAAATGATAACGGCACTACTAAGGATGCCTTTTAGTGAAAAAAAAGCTCAGAAATAGTCTGTTCGTATCGCTCTCCATTCTGTTCGGCTCACCTGTTCAAGCTGAAACCGTTCTGGTTAGCCAGTTTGAGAAAGAAGAGTTGAGCGGTTGGGAGGAAGAAAGCTTTGCTGGAGAAACCCAATACAGACTGGTTGATCTGAACGGAGAAAAAGTCCTAAAGGCAACAAGTCACGCAGCAGCCTCTGGCCTGTTTAAGAAAGTCCATATTGATCTTGAGAGGACACCATATCTCAATTGGAGTTGGCGGGTGGAAGGTCTCTTATCAGGCTTGGATGAACGGCAGAAATCGGGCGATGATTACCCTGCCAGAATTTATGTCATTGTTGATGGTGGCCTCTTTTTCTGGAAAACCAAGGCACTCAATTATGTTTGGTCTAGCAATCAACCGAAAGAAAGCCGGTGGCCCAATGCGTACTCCAGCAATGCCCAAATGATAGCGGTAGAATCAGGTGGCGAAAAACTGGGGCGGTGGGTTTCAGAGAAAAGAAATATCCGCGATGATCTGAAAAACTGGTTTGGTGAAACCTTTCGCTATATCGATGCGGTCGCGGTGATGACTGATACCGACAATTCAAAAGGGGCGGCTGTTGCTTATTACCGGGGGCTGTTTTTTTCTAGTGATTAAATAGCTGAAGAACTTATCAGTCCTGAAAGTGACCTTTAAAGAGGGGCTAAGTGCAAGAGGCCACTAATACTCTTTGGCTGAATTCGTGGTCACTAGAAGTGGTTATGAGTAGGCACTCCTGAGCTCTCGTCATCCCTACATAAAGAAGCCGAGCATCTTGTTGTCTTCGCTCTTCATTAAACTAAACTCAAGTCCTGAACGTTTTTTGTATATTGATTGAGCATCTTATCTAAAATAAGAGCAGGAAATTGCTCTCTGGATCGGTCATCTGCGCCACAAGCTTCAGCCATTCGGCATCAAAATCATGGCCGTCTTCTTCTACTTTTTGTTCAGGTCTGTCCTAGGTTTTTCTTATGTGGGCAGGTAAATTTTTTGTGGCTTCAAAAAGGCGATAAGTCAGAGGGTTCTTCGTGTGTTTTGTATCTAGACACATAGTAATTAGTATTTGTTGGATTCTGCATGGTCCCATACCTGCCGCTGAATTTGTCTTTAATGTTGTAGGGTGGGGCTGTAAAATTGGCATTTCTCAAAGAAATGAATTCCTCGTTAAATAGAAATTACTATGATGGTGTCCCAAATTGTATAGCAAACTGAGCCCCTTTCAGCGCGTCATAATTGCGCTAGTTCTCGGCATTTTGACCGGAATATTTGTTGGTGAACCGGCCGGAGCACTGGAAGTCGGCGGCACGATCTATATTCGCCTGTTGCAGATGACGGTATTGCCTTATGTGCTAGTCTCCATTATTGCTGGTTTAGGGCGGCTCGACAGTGATATGGCCGCAAATATTGGCATTAAAGCGGTCAAGGTCATTTTGTTCATGTGGCTGGCTGTCATGGTAACGCTTTTACTGCTCCCACTAGCCTACCCTACGTGGGAAACCTCTGGCTTTTTTAGCGTAAGTGATGTGGTGGACTCAGCGAGACTCGATTTCGTTGATCTGTATATACCCTCTAATATCTTTGCGGCGCTGTCGAATACTGTTGTTCCAGCAGTTGTACTGTTTTCGCTATTGATGGGTGTTGGGTTAATAAGTGTAAAAAATAAAGAGACTTTTATCACTCTGGCTGACAATGTCAGTGATGGACTGCAACGAGTTGCCTCAATCGTCTCCGGCCTGGCCCCGCTGGGGATTTTTGCAATAGCGGCCTCTGCAGCGGGGACCTTGCAACCCGAAGAGATGGAGCGTCTACAGGTGTTTTTGTGGGTCTATTTGATAGCAGCCTCGTTGCTCGCTTTTGTTCTATTACCTCTGCTGATTCAGTGGGCAACCCCTTTTTCTTACCGTGAATTAATGTCTGTGGCGGGTGAGGCAATGATTACTGCACTGGCAACGGGTACCGTGCTGGTTGTGCTGCCCATGATCGCCGAGCGTTGCAAGGAGCTGCTTAAAAAGCATGGTATGGAGTGTGAGGAGACAGATTCAACCGTTGATGTGATGGTTCCAACCGCCTATAGTTTTCCCAGTACTGGTACGTTACTGGGTCTAGGGTTTATTCTGTTTTCTGCCTGGTATACCGGTTCTCCTCTGAGTCTGGAAGACTATCCATCGTATGTGGTTATGGGCGCTTTTTCAGCATTTGGTAGCATGGCGGTTGCGATTCCTTTCTTGCTGGATTATTTCGGTTTGGCTGCAGATCAGTTCCAGCTTTATCTGCTGGGTAGCGTCGTTACAGCCCGTTTTGCCACGGCCTTAGCGGCACTTCATGGGTTTGTGGTAACGCTGTTAGTTGCCAGCGCCGTTTTGAACCGTTTAAGTTTGCGTAAAATGATGCGAGCTGTGGGTCTTCACCTGGGCATGACGGCTGGGGTGATGATATTGGCGGGTATTGGACTGACGTACCTGATTCCTTACGAGTACACGGGAGCTCGCTCTTTTGAAGCGATGCGTCTTGATAGGGAGCCAGTAGCCGTTGAATTGGTAAAGTCGCCCGTACCACTGAGTGAGCAAGAGCAAGCCAGGGCACGGCTCGGCATTATTCGTGAACGGGGCAGTATTCGAGTTGGTTATTACCCTGATAGATTGCCGTTTGCATTTCGTAATGAGTTGGGAGAGGTAGTCGGGTTTGATATTGAGATGGTGCATGAATTGGCTCGAGATCTGGAAATCAAGGTCGAGCTTTTTCGTCTTAAAAATAGCAAGCAAGAGCCACAGATGTTGTCAGATGGAAGCATTGATATAGCTGTCGGTGGTGGGGCTTTAACGCCTGTTCGTTCACTGGATGTGGCATTCAGTGATTACTACACCCAGAATACAATGGGGTTTATGGTGGTAGATGTCAGGAGAGATGAATTCAGTTCAATCGATAAAATAAGAGCGATAGAAGGGTTGCATTTAGGAATTCCTAATGCTGCTTATTATAAAAAGGTAATTCAGGAAACTTTTCCAAATGCAGAACTGACTGCAATTGGCAGTCCGCGGGATTTTTTCAGGGGCAAGTATCCTGATGTAGACGCTTATGTATTTTCGGCTGAGACAGGATCGGCATGGGCTATGCTCTATCCAGCCTATTCTTCTGTTGTTGCAAAAGGGTTGAAAATAAGGCTGCCGGTAGGGTTAGCGTTACCAAAAGGTCAGATGGATTTTGTGCATTTTATAAATACCTGGTTGATGCTGAAAGAACACAATGGATTTCAACAGCAGGTGTACGATTACTGGATTTTGGGAAAAAACCCAAAGGCGAAGCAGCCGCGCTGGTCCGTTATGAGTAATGTACTTGGTTGGGAGTTTTAATGTTTGTGGTGAGCTGGGCGACTCTTCAGGTGAGTTTTTTGATGTAATCTAGGGTATTGTTTTTTACTGCCTGGTTATACGCTTTTTGTAATGAAGACAGCACCAGCCCGTCTGCTTCGCCGGTTAGTTCGTTCATGAATACCTTTTTTGTTTCAGTAGCCAATACTAAGACATTGTCATACAAACTATGGCAGTGACCAGCTAAGCGGCCTTTGCCATAAAAAACATCGTTCTCAGCGGCGGTAGTGTGTACGCCTTCTATGACTATGTTTTGAAGTGAATTAAGCCAGGTTTCAATAACTGGGCGCCAGCTGGTGCTTTTAACCGATGTGGTGCCGAGGTTAAATACAGGCAGGTCATCTCGCTCATGCCGGCGGTAGTTGTATGAGTGATTATCGTAGACAATGCACTGGCCAAAATCTTCAGTAAGTGCTTCAACAAGCGCGGAAACGATGCGGTAAAATTGAGCATGTTTTTCTTTGCTGAGAAGAATAGCCTCTTCTGTGAGTGGTTTCTTCCAGATTTCTTTTCCCCAGGCGGTTTCATATACACAGTCATTGATATGACGGTTTAAATCATATTCATACCGCGAGTCGTGCGCGATTAGGGTTATGGGTTGTTGCTCAATAAAACTGCCGGTAAACGGGTCTTCTTCATAATATCGCTCAGCCTGTGATAACAGGCAGTTATCCACCAGCTCTGAGCGCAGGTTTCCGCCGTTGTGGATGGCCGCCGAGAATGCCGGTTCATATTTTTCAATTTTAAGCGTGAATGCATCACTATCGATGGTGGCGGTAAATATCTCACGCTGTTTAATTTTTTTTAGAATGGCCTCTTCCGATTGTTTCTGCATGGTTTATTTCCCAAGTTATTTTATCTGTTCGTGTGAGCGCTCAATGTTATGGATTCAGATCATAGAGAAAGGATGAGCAATAAAAAAGGCTTAGCCAGAAAAAGCTAAGCCTTCTTAACGCTGCGTGATATCTAGCTAAACCGGAACAGAACCGGTAAAGAAGTTATTTCACTGCTCAACAGTAATAGCAACAGCACGGGTAAGCGTTATGATGACCATATCGCCAACGGCTGCTTTTCTTAGATTTTCAGGGTTGCGAGCCTCGTACTCATTAATATCTCCCTCAGCATCTTTCAGTTTGAAGGTGTTTGCTTCAAGGTTAATTTCCTCAACTATCGCAGTAGCAACTATGGTGTCTATTTTAGCCATGCCTGGCGCTTCACCTTTTTCGGCACGAGCAACGACTGAGGCTTCAGCGACTAGAGCTTCGGCATTTTCAACGCTGACGACATCAATACTCAGGTTTTCGATGTATTCGACTACAACGACATCGCCTATTTTGACCTGATCGAGATTGTGCGCATCTTCACTAACAATAGTGCTTGTAAGAGTTCCATCCTCATTGCGCAAATTGATTCTGCGTGTTTCGAGGTTAATGGCTTCTACCGTAGAGTGGGCAGTGATGCTCTGGGTTGCGGAAATTGAGAATTTCTCTGTAATTTGAGATTGTTCCTGCTCAGTGGTTGCGACTGCTGCTTGCTCTTGCTCTATAGCTGTCTCGGTGTTTTTTCCGCAAGCGGTCAATGTCAGTGACGCGACGACTACTGCACCTAATATTCTTTTCATTGTTTGTTCCTTGAAAGTTTTCGTGGGTTCTTAGCGAACAAATTCGCCAGCAACTTAGGATATTACATAACTAGGCAATGTGCACCTAGTAGCACTCATTTCAGATCAAGAGATCTCAGGTAAAGAGCGCGCCTGGATAGCTGAAAATAGGTATATTGGTGATTATTGGGGTGTTCATGCATACTTTAGGTTGAGGCTTAATTTTTGAATTGGGGAATAGGTTAATACAATGCAGTTATTAGTACGTTTTATCGTTGTTTTGATTACGGTTGTACCTTTTCTGAGCGGCTGCGCAAACTTTGGAAAACAGACAGGGGTAGGTGCTGAAATGGCGCAGACCCCAATAACTAAAAACCCCAGTGGAAAAGTTTTTCCGGGAAAGTTTATTTGGCATGAGTTATTGACACCCGACCCCCTGTTGGCTGGAAAGTTCTACGAGGAGCTCTTTGGCTGGCAGATTGATTATCAAGGTGAATATGCGCTCGTGCGCAATGGCGACAAGCTTATTGCAGGGATAATAAAGGTTGAACCACCCAATGACCGGCCCAGAAAAGGTGTTTGGATTCCCTCGGCATCAGTTGCCGATGTGGATGTGGCAGTAGAGCGGGTAAAGGACAATGGAGGCCTTATTTTAAAAGGGCCTGCGGATATGGGGCAGCGTGGTAGAGCTGTCCTCATTAGTGACCCTCAACGGGCAGATCTGGTATTGCTCAGTGCAAAAGGGGGAGACCCAGCAGATGTTGAGCCGGCAATAGGCGATTGGTTATGGGATGAAATCTGGACTGATGATCCTGATAATATCGAGGCATTTTACGCAACTGTATTGGGGTATGATCAAATGGTTTCGGGGGGCAATTATAATGTCTTCATACACAAAGGAAAGTGGCGAGCAGGCCTCCGTCATGTACAAAATGGGCGTGAAAACATGCTCTGGGTGCCAGTTGTGCGGGTTGCTAATCCTAGTGTGACTGTACAACGTGCGAAAGAGCTGGGTGGCGCAGTCTGGGTCGCACCTGATGAGGCGCCAGGCAGAGGTAATACTGCACTAATTAGTGATACGACGGGTGCGTTGTTGTTGATACAACGCTGGCCACCGAAACCATCAGCAGGGGAGTAGTGATCATGAAACAATTTTTTAGACTATTTGCTGTGTTTCTTGTTGCTGCCGGCACCCTGTTTTTGACTGGTTGTGGAACACCTGGTTCAGTTAATTATAGTGTTGGTATGGGCGTCTATGGTGGTTACGGATATCCGTACTATGGCTACGGTGGATGCTGTGACGGTGATATTGATATTAATCTTCCTGACCGGCCTGACCG
>QNFJ01000098.1 GCA_003646305.1 Gammaproteobacteria bacterium
AATGAAAGACGAAAATATTGTTTGGCACGAACATAATCTTAGTAAAGCTGAGCGATCACAACAGAAGCGGCAGAAGCCTTGCATCCTCTGGTATACAGGTTTAAGTGGTTCGGGTAAATCAACCATTGCTGGCGCAGTGGAAAAGAAACTCTTCGAGCTGGGACATCATACCTATTTGCTAGATGGGGATAATGTTCGGCATGGGCTCAATAAAGATCTCGGCTTTTCAGACGAAGATCGTATTGAAAATATCCGCCGAATTGGAGAAATGGCCGCCCTTTTTGCAGATGCGGGACTACTTGTTTTATCCGCATTTATCTCGCCATTCAGAAGTGATCGCAAAATGGTTCGAGAATTGGTTGAAGAGGCTGAATTTATAGAGATTTTTATGGATACACCGCTGGATGTCTGTGAACAGCGGGACCCGAAAGGACTTTATAAAAAAGCGCGCAAAGGGGAAATTAAGAACTTTACCGGTATTGATTCAACGTATGAGGCTCCAGAATGTGCAGAAATAACCATTAACACAGCGACTGATAGTGTCGAAAGTTGTGTTAATAAGGTTATTGGATATTTACAGGCAAATAATATTATCGTTAATTAAATTTAACTTAAAACCATGACAAAAAAACTAACCTGCTTTAAAGCTTACGATATCCGAGGTCGCCTGGGTGATGAGCTGAATAAAGAGATTGCTTATCGAATTGGCCGTGCATTTGGACAATTCCTGGCTGCCAAAAAGATCGTTATCGGCGGTGATATGCGATTGACCAGTGCCGGTTTGAAAGCGGCACTTGCAAACGGACTGATGGATAGTGGCATTGATGTTCTGGACCTCGGTATGGTGGGTACAGAAGAGATCTATTTTGCCACAAAGTACCTTGGTGTCGATGGTGGCGTAGAGGTGACGGCCAGCCATAATCCGATTGATTTTAACGGCATGAAACTGGTTCGGGAGGATTCAAAACCAATCAGTGGTGATACAGGACTTAACGAAATCCAGAGACTCGCCGAAGAAAACAGTTTTCCAGAGATTGACCCCGCGCAAAAAGGACAGCTTAAGACAATTTCCACACAGGAGGCTTATGTTGAGCATCTGCTGGGTTATCTCGACCTAGCTGCGCTAAAGCCGCTCAAGCTGGTTGTTAATGCCGGGAATGGTGCGGCAGGGCATATCCTCGATGCGATAGAACAGCAATTTCAGGCGCAATCTATCCCCATTGAATTTATAAAAGTCCATCATGAAGCCGATGGCAGCTTCCCGAATGGTATTCCCAACCCACTATTGGTCGAGAACCGTCCCGCAACCGCCAATGCGGTTAAAGCACATGATGCAGATATAGGTATCGCCTGGGATGGAGATTTTGACCGCTGTTTTCTATTCGATGAAAGCGGCGCATTTATCGAAGGTTATTACATTGTTGGTTTGCTGGCAGAGGCATTTCTGGCCACCAATTCGGGTGCAAAAATCATTTACGACCCTCGTTTGACTTGGAACACCATTGATATCGTTGAATCAGCGGGTGGTAAGCCCATTATGAGTAAAACGGGTCATGCCTTCATCAAAGAGCGGATGCGCAAAGAAGATGCCGTTTACGGTGGAGAGATGAGTGCACATCACTACTTTAGAGACTTTGCCTACTGCGACAGTGGCATGATTCCTTGGTTATTGGTCATCGGATTACTCAGCGCCAAAAACCAGAAACTGTCCGAGCTGGTTTCAGAGCGGATCGCGGCCTTTCCCTCATCAGGAGAAATTAACAGCAAATTGGCCGATCCAGAAGCCTCCATTAATCGTGTGCTAGAAGCCTTTAAAGCAGAGGCTAATCATATCGATCAGACGGATGGTATTGGGCTAGAGTTTGATGATTGGCGTTTTAATTTAAGGCGATCCAACACAGAGCCGGTTGTGCGATTAAATGTTGAATCAAGAGCTGATGTTGCATTGATGGAAGAAAAAACCCAGATGATTCTGGATTTGTTGGCGTAATTAAGGGTTCCGTATACTGATTGAATTCCGGCCACTTTCATCTAAAAAGTGGCTAATTAATGGTCTCTTTCGCGTTTGATTTGATCTCTTTCTGTTTTGATGATGAAGCGTTCGAGTTTTTTGTGGCTACTGCTGTCAATGTTCTTAAAAAAACCACCAAGATAATTTTTTTGTCCTATTTGCTGGTTTTTTAGCACTCGTATAGTGAGATCAAAGTGTATGTCCGAGCCATCTGGTAGAGGAATGCGACAGTTTTGCAGAAGGTCTCCGCGTCTGCAGGGTAATCTGGAAGAGACTAGCGCACCAATGCCGGTTGAAGAAATATTTTGCAAGTGACCAAGTAGAGGCGTGTTTCCTGCCGTAATCGTTGCATGAAAGGGGATTGCCTGACTGGTTTTAAGTGCAATTCTGCGAGCGCCTCTTCGTTGAGGATAATAAATTTCCTCGGGAAGTGGAACTTTGTAATAAGCGATCCCTTTGGAATCTCCTTTTTCTATTGAGCTAATGCTAAAAATAGCATCGACGCCATTATAAGATGCTTGGGCTTTGAATTTCCCCGTCTTAAGCAAAAGTTCATGTCCAGCGCGACTATTTAACTCGTCGAATATCAGGCATCGCTCTTCGGGGCGAATTGTCAGAATAGTGCTCGCAAAGGTCTCATCAACACCCTCAATCAAAACTGTAAATAGAGAGCCCTCCTCTTTAAGTTGTTTAAGTAGATGGATGATTTGCTGAGGTTTCCTGAGGAAGCGGGGGTTATTGTTGAAATCGACACCTGAATCTTGCGGGGAAGATGTGTGTGTGGAAGCTTCTCTGGTAAAGAGTTGTTTGATCGATTTGAACATGATTTTCGTTGAAAAGGTAGGACTGCTGAGCCGGTTTAAACTTGCCCTGCATCTTGGCCGGTTGTTAATTATTCGGCCAGGAAAATCAGAAGCGGTCTACATTTTCGCTCGCTCCTTTTTTCGCTTCAACTCTAATTCTTCTAGTGATAAAACCACTTTTCTGAGTTGTTTTAATGTTTTTCGGTTGGGATCAACAATCTGTGCACCGACGCGCATCATCTGCTCGTTGCGCTCACAGGGTCTGGTGGATCGTATTTCAATATCAAAGGTGATTACGTGCCCATTCGGGGGTGAAATCGTACAGGATTTGATGCGTTCACCTTTTCGTGCAAAAACACGGCTATCGAGCATGATTGCCAGTCCATCGGCTGTAAGATCAAGCAGCTCTCCTGTGAGTGCTATTTCATCAAGACCGTATTTAGCAATGAAGGGGATTTTATGTCCTTCTGGGATAGTCGCTCTGAACCGGCCACGGCGTTGTGGGTTATAAATTTTTTCAGGAAGTGGAGCCTTATAGTAGCTGTGATTGGCCTCTGGAGAGCAATCTGGAATGTTGACGTTGAAGGTGACATTGACACCATGTACTTTTGCTTGAACTTTGATATTTCCTTCAACTAACAGGCTTTCATGCAGAAGCGGGTCACCCAGTCGGTCGATTATGAATAACTCGGTTCCCACTTTTAATAGATAGGTCGTTTCTTCCTGTGCATTGTTTTCCCAGTTAATGACCAGCGGTATCTGCTCATCACAGATATGTTTAAGCATCTTATAGATTTCATCTGCTTCGGTGATGAATTTTGGATTACTAACCTGCCGTTTTTTAGCCTGTTTATTGAGAGAGAAAATATTCAGCATAATAAAGCTTGTTTGATGGATGCCCGAGTCGGTTAAATTAGACAGTTAAAATTGAATTGGAATGATTTTCTCGCTTTGAATAGCCATCGGCCCCGTAAAAAGTATCAGACTGGTGTCGGCCTCTTAATATATCGAGGGATCGTTTGGTATGCTGCTGCATAACGCGCACGCTTGTTCCATTAATTTCATTTTGTTTAGCGCATGCTCTGGTGAGCACCTCTAGTTTTGACCAATCAGACTGAATTGGGTGAGAAGCGGGGAGAGCTTGTAACCAGGTCATCATGCCTTCTTTCCCATTTTTTAAACCACATGAGACAAGAAAATGATCGAGCTGATGGGTTTTAAGGTTTAAGGTTTTGGCAATCTGTTTTTTTTCTTCAACGAGTTTTCCCAGTGCTTCGGGTGCTCTTTTTTGTAGTGCATCGGATTCTTTATCCAATAGCACTGACATAAATTTTGTCAGTTTAAGAAGATCCGTGATTAGGGCGGAAAATTGCTGCAACTGTTGCTTTGTCTGTTTCATACTATCTGCCTACTCAGTAAAGTTATTTTCAAGTTCAATAATTTTGTCCGCAATCTGTTTGTCATCGATTTCATATTGACCATTAGCAATTCGACTTGAAACATCGTTCACATGATCGGCATTAACCATTGGAACCGCCGCAAGCGCCTGTTCCGCTTTCTGGATTAAGCTTGCAGCGTCAGTCAAGTTTACAGAGTCATTTTGTCCGGTTGAACTTTTTTCAGAAGCTGGACTAACTCCCTTTTTAGCTGCCGAACTTCCAGCCTTTTTTGTTCGGCTGCTTGTCTGCTTTCCGGTTATACCTTGTATGTTAATGCCCATTAACTGCCTCTGCCTGTTTTAATAACGACCTGATCATTAGTGCTCTTTCGTAAATAGCTGGAATCTGTCTGTTAGAAATATAGTTGAATTTATAAGAAGTTGGGTATTATTTAGAGAGGAGTTTGTACAATACCTTCGGCAATTATTTTCGCTTGAATAGTTCTTCCCGATTTAATGTTTTGAACACGAATCAGGTCACCTTTTGCACCATCTGAAAGCGCTTTTCCTGCCATGCGAATAGAAAATTGCCCCCCTTTTGCGAGGATAATGACGTTGTCTCCTTTTTTGATCATTTTGGGTGTTACTAAAAGCCGATGGTTGAGAGGTGTGCCTCCTTGAAGTGCACGTTTCAATCTCTTTCCAACGGCTTTTTGGGGGTCACTCAAATATCCGGAGCGGAGACTACTAACCTCCATTTTCTTCAGGACAAGGTCGCTTGCGGAAATTTCTGTATCTCGTGGTAGTGCATCATTAAGAACAACAACGTTTTTAAACACCTTAACAAAGGCAGAGGAATAAATTGTCCACGGGGGTTTACCTTCACAACGGACACGGGCAGATACTCGACCCATGGTGCGGCTTCCGGGGAGTAAGGAAATCTTCAGAGGGCTCGTGCATTTTGCAAGCCGCAACCGATGGTCAAGAGATTGGACTTCGATTTCTGGGGCGGTTGATAAATGCCGGGATTTTGACATAAGGAATTCGGTCACGGCAGTTCGAATTTCCTCATGGGATTGAGTCTCGGTAGCCTGTACCCCCGATGAAACCGAGAGGAATAGGAGTATTAGTAGTGGTTGAACTGTTTTTCTCATAATGATTGAAAAGCCAAAATGATGTCTTTTAAGATAGTTTTAATTTAAAACCAAGCACTAATAATGCCAACAACTTGATCTGCACTCACCCAATATAGGTGCTAACCAGGAAAGAGGCGGAGTTCTCGGTACCTGGTGGATTTATTTAATAACAAGATTTATGGTTAGGTGGTTAATTTTTATTACAGCTCGTTAGCCGGGCAAAATTATTCCGCTATATTTATGAGGAGAAGGGATAGTTTGCGGTGATTAGCATTCGCTGGATCCAAAAAGTATAAGTAGGCTAAATGTCAGTATTACAACGAAAAGATAGGCAGCAAGAAAAGAGTCTTGAACTAACTCCGGGTGCGTATTCGGCGTTTGCTGCTTATTTGAAAGATTCATCGGGAATTTCGCTGGGTGATAGCAAGCAGTATCTGGTTAAAAACCGATTATCTACGGTTCTTAGGGATAGCGAATATAATGCCTTAACCGATTTGGTTGACGCTTTGGGGCGAGGTACGGCTCCAGCAAGTGTACAAGCAGCAATCCTTGATGTTATGACCACCAACGAAACCTTCTGGTTTCGGGATAAGAGTCACTTCGAGATTCTTAAAAGTAGAGTTTTTGGCAAGCTTGGTTCATCAATTAAAATTTGGTCAGCGGCTTGCTCTTCTGGCCAGGAGCCCTATTCAATTAGTCTCTATTTTGAAGAGTACCTACGTGAACAAATGGCCCGGAGCCATCAAAATGTACAAATTCTGGCAACGGATATTTCTGAAAAGATTGTTACTGATGCCAGGGCGGCCATCTACGGGAATATGAGTCTTTCCAGGGGGATGCCGGAAGACCTTAAAGAGAGATATTTTAAGCAATATCGTGATGACTGGAAGCTAGATAGCTCGTTGACATCTCGCGTGCGATTCCAGCAGTTTAACCTGCTGAAAAGCTTTGACAGTCTTGGCCGCTTCGATATTATTTTTATCCGCAATGTTTTGATTTATTTTCCTGATGAGATCAAACGAACGGTTCTTGAACGGATGGTGAGGGTGCTTAACCCGGGAGGTTATCTGTTCCTCAGTAGTACAGAGTCGTTGCCGCCTGGGTTTGACTTGCTTGAACCAGTTCGAGATGTGAGCGGGCGTTTTTACCAGCTCAAAGCGCGCTAAAGCTTTCCTTTCCGTTCGTGTTTTTAAAAGATTAATACCCCTGGGCGCCTCTTTGTTGCGAGGGATAATCATAAAACTATTTGCTGTCAATGCACTCAAAAATAGTGGCGAGAAATTGCCGCATTGAGTAATTCTAAAATTCACGACCCCATAACATGCTGATATTAAAGTAATAAATCATTTGGCATAAGTTCTGCTTGTTGACTGTTAACTTAACATGAATGGTCTACATAGATATGCCGATTAATTTTGACAACGCATTTGGGATTCATCCGCAAGCACTAGCCCTCCAGGCAAGGCGTTCGGAAGTGTTGGCCGCCAATTTGGCTAATGCAGATACACCAGGCTACAAAGCTCGGGATATGGATTTTAAAACAGCTTTGAGTCAGGTAACGCCACAATCTAGGTCACTTAAAACGACCCATTCAGGGCATATGTCATCTAACCAGGCTCTTATGGGGGAGCGGCTGATGTATCGCACTCCACTGCAACCTTCTCTCGATGGCAATACTGTAGAGGCTCAGATTGAACATACTAAATTTTCAGAGAATGCACTCAGGTATCAGGCCAGCCTTCAGTTTATGACTGGCAAAATTACCGGGCTTCGTTCGGCAATTAGAGGAGATTAATTATGCCAATGTTTAACCTTTTTGATATTGCTGGTTCGGGGATGAGTGCGCAAACACTCAGGCTTAACCTCGTTGCTAGCAATATGGCCAACGCTGATAGTGTGAGTAGCAGTACGGGAGAAACTTATCGTTCCAGACAGCCTGTTTTTGCAGTACAGCTCCAAAATGCTATGCAGGAAAATGGTGGGTCGGCGGGAGTTCAGGTGTTGGGTGTGGTCGAGAGTCAATCAGCTCTTCGTATGGAGCATGCACCTAGCCACCCAATGGCGAACGAAGAGGGCTATATTTTTAAGCCTAATGTTAATGTCATTGAGGAGATGGCGAATATGATGTCCGCCTCACGTTCCTATCAGAACAATGTTGAAGTGGCCAATACCGCAAAACAATTAATGATGCAGACCTTACGCATGGGTCAGTAGAGGAGAGATGAACAATGAGCTTTGATTACAACACCGTACAAAATTTAGGGCTGGCAGGTGCTCAACAGGCACCATCTGCTCGGTCAGAACTTGGCCAGGAGGCTTTTCTGGAGCTGATGGTAACCCAGCTGAAAAACCAGGATCCACTGAACCCAATGGAGAATGGTGAATTTCTAAGCCAGATTGCCCAATTCAGCACAGTGACCGGTATTGAAGAATTGAACAGCTCATTTTCAGGGCTCTCATCTTCAATCAGCGCCGATCAAGGATTGCAGGCAGCTAATTTGGTGGGGCGGACGGTTGTTGTGCCAGCAGACGCAGCGGTTCTTGCTGCAGGTGGAATAGTTCAAGGTGAAATTAGTCTGCCGACCTCTACGCCAAGTCTGTCGGTGACAATAACAGACAGTAATGGCGCATTGGTTCGTCGTTTAGACCTAAGCACGCAAGAGGCGGGACAGGTTCCTTTCAGCTGGGATGGTCTTTTGGAAGATGGTACTTACGCTGATCCAGGTCTTTACCAGATTACGGCTGAAGCCAATGTTGGTGGAGAAATTAAGGCGCTTGCAACACAGGTTCGG
>QNFJ01000099.1 GCA_003646305.1 Gammaproteobacteria bacterium
GTATTTAACCAAATTACTCTCTGGTGAAGCGCTTTGTGCGCTATCTGTTTCGGAGCCCGGTGCTGGTGCCCACCCCAAACGTTTAACAACGACGGCGGAGTACCGTGATGGTGCTTATGTCATCAATGGTGAGAAAACATATGTAACGAATGGTCCTTTTGCCGGTTTATTTATTGTTTTGGCCATTACCGAGATGGTTAATGGGCGAAAGGCATTTACGGCATTTATGGTTCCAAGGGAAACAAAAGGTCTGACGGTTAAAGCAATGAAGGGGTTTGATGCATTAAAGCCATCGCAACATTGTGGTCTTGTTCTTGATAACTGCCGGCTTCCTGCATCACATATTATTGGAGAGAAGGGTCATGCATTTGATTCTATATCCAAACCCTTTCGTGAACACGAGGATGTTTTAATGCTTTCTGCGCTTGCAGGTGCGATGCAATCGATTACGGATGAAATTATCACGCTTAATGAGGATATTTTGACAGAGGAATTGGGTCAGCTGCTAGCCATTATTGATTCAGTAATGGCTTTAGCTGTACAGGCTGCGATGGCTTTGGATGAAGGAGGTGGTCCTCTAAACACTGTTTCATATATAATTGTCGGCAGAGGTTTGGTCGAGAAATTCAATCATAAGATCAATAAACTCCTTGTTGATCAACCTTTAACAGGAACGATCAAACGCCTAATTGGTGATATTGATGTGCTCGTTAATATCGCTAAAACGGCTAATGTTTCGAAACAAAAAGCACTGGCGATGCGTTATTTGGCAAATAGAGCGGCTCTATAGAGGGAGTCATCACAGGAAATAACAAAGGTTTACTGCTTGTCGTGTATAAAGACTGTTTTTCCAGCATAATACCTAACGAGCAACCGGCCGGGCTTGTGCTAATTGCGCAGTACAAGCGCAGCCGTGATTATTAACGAGACTTGATTAAATGAAAGATTTATACGAAGACACTTTTCAATCTGTTGAAGATATTCAACAACAATTTGAACTGCATAACTACATTTGTAGCAGGCAAATTGCGACGTGCACCTATATTGCTTACAACTTACAAAAACCGGTTATGGTTGAAGGGCCTGCGGGCGTTGGCAAAACTGAGTTGGCCAAAACTACGGCTGAAATTCTGGGTGTCCCCCTGGTGCGTTTGCAGTGCTATGAAGGGCTTGATGAATCCAAGGCACTTTACGAATGGAAATATGGCAAGCAGTTGCTTTATACCCAACTGCTTAAAGACAAGCTTAGTGAGGTGCTTGATGGTGCAACGGGCCTGCGTGAATCGATGGCTAAGTTAGAAAGTCATGACGATCTCTTTTTCTCGGAAGGTTTTTTGGAGCCACGCCCCTTATACCAGGCCCTACGGGAAGAGCACGGTTGTGTCTTGTTGATCGATGAAATTGATAAATCTGATCACGAGTTTGAAGCTTTCTTGCTTGAAATCCTGTCGGAATTCCAAGTGTCTATTCCCGAACTGGGTACGCTGGGCGCGAAGATAAAACCGTTGGTATTTCTCACAAGCAACAATACGCGTGAAATGAGTGATGCACTAAAGCGTCGTTGCCTGCATTTACATATTGATTTTCCAGACGAAAAGCTTGAACGCCGAATCATTAATAAGCGCGTGCCAAAATTGTCTGAGACATTGAGAGGTGAAGTGGTCTCTTTTGTGCAGCAGGTTCGGGAACTTGATATTAAAAAAGCCCCCTCTATTTCAGAAACAATTGACTGGGCGAAAACGTTATTACTACTGCATACAGAGCACCTGGAAAACCAGGTGGTTAAAGAGACTCTGAATGTTATTTTGAAGTTTGAGGAAGATATTGATGCCGTCAACGAGCAATTGACACAATTTATCAAAAAGGCTCAGCTCAAAAAGAGGTAGTCGCGATGCAACAAACACTCGAAGACTTCTTTAAAGTTGTGCGCTCAGCGGGTGTCAATGTCTCGATCGCCGATAGCATTGAAACCTGCAAAACCGTCGAGTTAGTGGGATATAGCGATCGAGGCATTCTAAAAGATGCGCTCGCGCTGTCACTTGCTAAAACGCAGGATGAGAAAGAAAAGCTATATGAGTGTTTTGATCAGTTTTTTTCTTTTGACGCCTTTCAAAAAACAGCACTAATCGATGATGAAAAGGCTTCTGCCGAGAAGCCATCAACTGAGAGTCAGCCTGTAGAGGAGAAGATGACGGCTGAGCAAGCCATGGCAGAATACAGCGGAGACCTGGAACTGGCCAAAATGCTGCTTCGGAAAGATAAGGCCGAACTTGCACAGTCGATGAAGAAGGCGGCTCGTGAGGTGGGGATTACTGATATCTGGTTGTTTACACAGAAAGGGATCAATACACAGAAAATAATGAACGAGATGGGGTTGCGTGAACTGAATCAGGAAATTGCCTTATTGGGGCGAGGTGATTGTCCTGCAGAACGTGCCTTAGCCGGGGCATTACGCACTGCTCAAAAGTATCTGTTTCAGGAGGTGAGAAACTTTGTTGAACAGCAGTTAGCGATGTTTGGAAAAACGGCCTCTCAGAAGATTCACGAGGACTTTCTTAAGAGCAGCCGCCTTTCAAATATAGAAAAGCACGATTTCCAGGTGATGATCAAAATTGTCAGGAAAATGGCTAAACGACTGAGTAGCATTCACTCGAAAAAGCGTAAGCGCAAAGACCGTGGGAAGCTGGATTTTCGTAAAACACTGCGCAGTAATGTTGCATATGATGGCGTGATGTTTAACATTTTTTGGAAATCAAAAGTCGTCGATAAGCCTCGTATTCTCGCTTTATGTGATATCAGCCCTTCAGTATCATCCTATTCACGGTTTTTATTACTGTTCTTGTATAGCCTCAGCGATGTGCTTGATCGCATTGATACCTCTGTTTTTACCAACTCATTAATTGATGTTAACGATATTTTTGAAGAGTATCCGGTTCAGAAAGCGGTTGATAAAATTGTGAATGAGCTCGGTATGGGGGGCTCTGATTACGGTAATACGCTACTCGACCTTAAAAATGATTATATGGATAAGATCGATAACAAAACGACTGTGATTATTCTGGGTGATGCGCGTAATAATAATTTGGCGCCGCAAACCGAGGTCATGAAACTATTGTATCAACGCGCCAAGCGGGTTATTTGGTTAACGCCTGAAATGGAAAGCTTCTGGGGTACCGGTGATTCAGAAATGCTGAAATACAAACCTTACTGCAGCATTGTCAAAGAGTGTAATACCATCAACCACCTTGAGCAGATGGTTGATACGATTCTTAAGGTTTCAGCGCAGGCGGCGTAGGCTGTAGGTATATTAGCCTGAAGGCGCGGCGTAGTCCTTATAAACCCTGCTGATACTGCGCATTTGTCGATACCGGAATCATCTGTTTAAGCTGCTCTGTTGCATCGTGATCACCGCGGATAACGGCTTCAAAATAGTGAATAAGCTGGCTCTTATCCTCTTCAGCTTTCGAGCCTGCACCGATATTGGTTAGGTCGATGAAGAATTCATCAAACAGATCAGACAGGTCGTTGATGGCCTCAAGATTCAGAAACTGCTCATTATTATAGATGCTTGGATAGCCCCCTTTTTGCTTGTCGATGGAAAATGAAACTCCTTTGATATTGGTGATGGTGGTAGCCTTCTCACATTTCAGCATGCAGCTATCTTCAATGCTGGGTTTCTTGCAGCCAACGGTCTGCTGGAAAAAGCATTGGCGGCTAGTCATCATCAAAATGGGGTGATAAATACTGTACAGGAGTTTGAAGTTTTCAGGGCGGGCAATGTTTTTAATCTGCATCCGGTTAATCTCATTAGAAATAAACGCACCCGAGCAGTTAAGTTCTTCTTTTAGGGTTAATAAAGCATACGAATTAGTGGTGTTTAAAAAAGGCCCCGCTATCCAGTCGATACCCATCTCGAAGGCTTTATAGGCGATCCCCGTGTTGTTACTGACGATCCGTTTCGGCTTCACCTGCTGAAGGATTTTGACCGCTTCCAAATAGTCTTTACCAATTAGCACGGCTGGAAACCACGGTATGAGCCGTGGGTTCTTTAGTAGTAAATCAATATATCGGGTGCAGTCCTTTTTAAAGCTTTCTGGTAATTTGAAATAGATATCTGCATCGGTTGCTTTGCAAAGAGGGAGCTCTTTTTCGTCGGCGATTAGCAGTGATAATTTTGGTCTGCCGCTGCTGTTTTCAACTTTTGGGTGAGTGATTAACCTGGGAACTTCTACGGGGGGAACCGGCTCAACCGAATCATTCAAGAGAAAGACAACGCTGTTTTTGAGTGCGGTTAACGCCTTAAACGGGAGGCTTAAAGCACTTCCTAGCTGATCAAAGCTGAATGAATCAATGCGGTACAGTGCATTATTAAAGCTTTTAAAACGTTTTTCGAAGGTTGCAGCGTCTAAATTTGAATGAGTAGAGTGGCTTAATAAAGCCGTTGATTGAACCGTAAAAGAGTCTATGCTGCTTATGCCGTTGGATAGGGTGACGGTAACGCTCAAAGGCTGATCTGCCTGGCCTGAAAAGTCGAAACTTAACTCCTGTTTGGCAAGACTCAAGCCTTTTACTTTATCTCTCAGTTCATCACCGAGTTTGTTTCTGTCCTCGTGAAGATTATACCGTATCGTTTTGATTTGTATGCTGGACTCAGCACCACTCTCGGCGATAGCGTGTGTTGCACTGTGGTCGCGGGGGTTATCGATAAACATCGATTTGGTGAGATTTCCTTTTAGGAATGAGTTGGTGAAATCGCGGTTGAATACCTTGCGAAGATTAGCATCATCCTTTAAAAGTTGACCGCTTTCGCTAAATTTATTGAGCTGCTTGCGCCAGCTATCTACAACGGTATAAACATAATGGGCCCCTTTGATACGGCCCTCTATTTTCAGTGAATCGACACCGGCATCAACCAGTTCTGGCAAGTCAAAATAGGCCGAGTTATCTTTTAGATTGAGTGGGAATTTATTACCTGTTTCGGTGATTTCATACTCATCACGGCAGGCCTGGCTACAGCGGCCACGGTTGCCGGAGTTGCCGACACTGACAGAGCTTGAGTAACACTGTCCTGAAAAAGCGATGCACAACGAGCCATGGACAAAAACCTCGGTTAAAACATCATGCTGGTGAGCGAATTGAGTGAGGTTTTTTATCTCTTCGAGATTAAGCTCTCTCGATAGATTCACGCGGGATGCACCAATTTTCCCAAGGAAGGCGATTTGTCCTTCATTGTGCGTGGTCAGTTGTGTGGAGGCGTGTATGTCCAGACTGGGAAAGAATTTTTTGAGCAGGTTAAAGAGTCCCAAGTCTTGAACAATAATGGCATCGATGCCGGAGTTAACCAGTTTGTTGAGGAGCTTGATTAAGTTGTTTAGCTCCTGTTCGAGAATGACGACATTTAGTGTTAAAAAGACTTCACAATCATGTTGATGGGCAAGGCGAACGATGCCGCACAGGTCATCAAATGAGAGGTTGGCTGCGCGGTTACGGGCATTAAACAGGTCTAATCCGCAGTAGATGGCATCTGCACCGGCAGCAATAGCGGCCTTAATGGCCTCGGCATCACCACCGGGTGCCAATAACTCAATTTTTCTACTCATTGTTCTTGCGTCATCTGGTCTTTTATTAAAAAAGGGCTCGCTGACAACAGCGAGCCCTTTTTCGAGTGCTGCTACTTTCAGGGATTAACCGGTAAAAGCCTGTTCTGCAACCTGTTGCTCAATTTCATCAAGGTTAAGACTATCTGTGCAGAGGTTAAGTGCCGGTTTAATATCGCTGCTTTCATCGGTGATGAGGCAGATTAAACCGGCCCGATTGATGACTGTTGCAAGCGCTGCATCTTGCTCACCGAGCAGGAAGCAGGCGTGACCCATATCAAACAGACGGCGTTCAAGCTGTGTTGCAACCTCGCGTCTGTTTTTGCCTGTCAGGCAGATGGTGATGGCTTTTTGCCCGTAACGTGCAATACGATCCTGCTCGGTGACGAGGTTTAATTCACTGCCTGATGCGGTGCCAACAATCATGCCCGCACCGACCGTGATATTGGTCAGGCGATCGATAACGATAAAGGCACCGGTTCCTCTGCTAAGCGAGTAGGGATCAAATGCGATGGGTGCATTGACTGCAATATCGCAAAGGCCGATTTCATTCAATTGAAGCGCGCCGGCTGGACTCTCTTCGAGCGTATTAACATCGATTCGATGATGCAGTTTTGAAACCGAACCGGAAACAGTTTTGCTGGCTAGCTTAATGTAGTACTGCTTGCTAGGTGTCATGGCCTGTTCGGTCATCCAGACAACCTTTGCCATAAAATGGTTCCCTACTTCGGGTAGGTCATCACTTTTGACGATTAGATCACCACGGCTGACATCGATCTCATCTTCTAATGTCAGTGTGACAGCCATGGGCGGGAAAGCCTCTTCTAATTCGCCGTCGTAGGTAACAATGGATTTTACTTTGCTCGACTTGCCTGAAGGTAATACGGTGATTGTATCGCCTTTGTGGATGATGCCGGCGGCAACAGTCCCGCAGTAGCCTCTAAAGTCGAGGTTGGGGCGGTTGACATACTGAACAGGAAAACGGGCATTCGTAAGATTGCGATCGTGGCCAATTTTGACTGTTTCAAGAATCTCCATGAGAGGTTTGCCATTGTACCAAGGCATTGCTTCACTGGGGTTGACAACATTATCACCCTTTAGCGCAGAGAGGGGGATAAACTGGATTTCTGCCTTCTCCATGTGCGTTGAGAATTCGAGGTAATCTTTCTTGATGGTTTCGAAAGTGGCTTCGCTGTAGTCCATTAGATCCATCTTGTTAATAGCAACAATGATGTGCCGAATGCCAAGCAAAGAGGCAATAAAACTATGACGTCGAGTCTGGGTCTGTACCCCGTGGCGTGCATCGATCAGAATAATGGCCAGGTCGCAGTTTGAAGCGCCGGTTGCCATATTGCGCGTGTACTGCTCATGTCCCGGTGTGTCAGCGATGATGAATTTGCGCCGCGCAGTTGAGAAATAGCGGTAAGCGACATCGATGGTGATACCCTGTTCACGTTCTGCCTGGAGCCCATCGACGAGGAGCGCCAGATCGATCTCATCACCAGTTGTGCCCGATTTGACGCTGTCAGCCTTAACGGCAGCCAGCTGGTCTTCATAAATCATTTTAGAATCATGAAGCAGGCGGCCGATAAGCGTACTTTTGCCATCATCAACATTGCCGCAGGTGAGGAGTCTGAGAAGTTCTTTGCGCTCATGTTGAGCCAGATAAGCGTCAATGTCGCTGCTTATTAGTTCGGATTGGTGGGACATGGTGTTAAATTCCTTAAATCTTTTTTTCTGGAAATGCGGTTTTCTAACAAACTAGGAGAGAGGATTGTTAGAAGTAGCCTTCTCGCTTTTTCTCTTCCATAGAGCCGGCTTGGTCATGATCGATGACGCGACCTTGCCGCTCTGAGGTGGTTGTCAGGAGCATTTCCTGGATAATCTCAGGTAATGTTGTGGCGGTTGATTCGACAGCGCCTGTGAGGGGGTAGCAGCCGAGTGTACGGAAACGAACCATTTTCATTTCCACTTTATCCTTCTCTTCGATCGGCATACGGTCATCATCAACCATAATCAGCGTGCCATCACGCTCGACAACAGGACGTTTTTTGGCGAAATAGAGTGGAACAATTGGGATTCCCTCTAGATGGATATACTGCCATATATCGAGCTCAGTCCAGTTTGAAAGTGGGAAAACACGGATACTTTCACCTTTATCAACTTTACCGTTATAGATATTCCAGAGTTCTGGACGCTGGCTTTTTGGATCCCAGCGATGGTTCTTGTCTCGGAATGAGTAAACCCGTTCTTTAGCGCGAGATTTTTCTTCATCACGTCGGGCTCCGCCGAAAGCGGCATCAAACTGGTATTTGTTTAACGCCTGCTTGAGCCCCTCTGTTTTCATCACGTCGGTGTGTTTTTTACTGCCATGGCTGAAAGGGCCAATGCCGGCATCAACACCATCCTGATTAATGTGGACAATTAGATCGAGGCCGAGGTTTTTAACATGCTTATCA